>CACLNC010000001.1 GCA_902608175.1 uncultured marine group I thaumarchaeote
AGCTTGCAGCAACAATAAATGATAAAACAATTTTTTTCCCCTTAAATTCATCCAAGGTTCTCATTTTGAGTTCTGTATCAACAAGCTCAAAATTGGGAGCTGTGTCTCCAACATTTATTGCCATAGAAACAAAGAAAACCACGTCATATATCAATTATTGACTTTGTGAAAATTTTGATCGTTTAAAATCTACATAGATTTTTATATCTACTCTAGCGAATCAAGCTGATTTGGTCGGGGAAAGCGTTGCACCTTATAGTAATGTTTTGTTAATTTTCGGTTTTGCTGTTGTAGCAACGGCACCAGCACTTTTGATTTCTAGAATGGTTTCACCCGGAGTCAAAAAAAGAAGAAATCCAGTAAAATTTTTACCGATGGAATGTGGACAGGTTCCTTCTGGTCATGGAAGAACTCATTTCATGATGCAATATTATGCGTATGTTTTGATGTTTGTGATTTTTGATGTAATGGCAATCTTTCTGTATGCATGGGGAAGCACATTACTAAATTTACCACGAACCGCAACATTACCAATAATTGCATTTTTAGGAATAATGTTTGCTGCAATGGCATTCGCACTTTATCAATCAAAGAGGAAAAACATATGGTAATACTAATTACATCTTATAACGAAATTACAGAAGAGGGACAACAATGCTAAAGGATCTAGTAACACCACAAAATGCTAACGTCTTCCTTGGAAACCTTGGCGATATTCTGATCAAGGCTGTTGACAAACCATTAGGAATGGCACTCAACTGGGGAAGATTGTGGTCTCTTTGGCCTGTTCACATTGAAACAGCTTGTTGCAGTGTAGAATTTGGTGCAGCATCTGGTCCACGTTATGACGTTGAAAGGTTTGGAATCATAGAAGCATTTGGTTCTTTACGTCAGTGTGACTTGGTAGTTGTTCAAGGAACAATTACAAGAAAAATGGCACCTAGACTTCGACTAGTCTATGATCAAATGCCTGAACCAAAATATGTCATTGCAATGGGAGCATGTGCAATAACTGGTGGATTGTACTTTGATTCGTACAATGTTTTACCAGGTATTGATGGTGTTCTACCTGTTGATGTTTATGTACCTGGTTGTCCTCCACGACCTGAAACGCTGATACAAGCTTGCATGCTTCTCCAAGAGAAGATCAAGAGACAAAAAATACGATAGGTCAAATAAGAAATGAGCACATCTGATAACAAAGAAACAGCACAAGAATCAACACAGGTAGAAGCTAAACCAGAAGATAAACCAAAAGAAAATTTACCAGCTTTTGAAAAATCATTAACAGATAAAATTCAAAAAAAGTTTGGCGACAAAACAGAAATTGCTTATGTTAAATCAAACAGAACTAGAGTTAACGTAAAAAAAGAAGATGTTGTGAAAGCTGCACAATTTATCCGTGAAATGGGTTTCGATCATGCAGAATCTGTCAGCGGTGTTGATTATCCTGAGAGTAAGGAAATTGAGGTTGTTTACCATTTAGGTTCTTACAGTGATCCTACTCTTGCAAAACAAATTCTTGCTTTAGCAACAAGGGCTACACGAGAAGATGATCCAAAACCAGGGAACGATTCTACAAAACTTCCTAGTTTACGTGATGTCTTTTACAGTGTTGAGTTTCATGAGAGGGAATGTTTCGAAATGCTAGGAGTTTTCTTTGAAGGTCATCCAGATAACAGAAGATTACTTTTGCCCGAAGACTGGGCTGATATTCCTCCACTACGAAAGGACTTTGGAAATAAGGGTAGATAGAAAATGAGCAAACAACTAACTCCTAAATCTAGCAAGAAACAATCCCCTGAATCTAGCAAGAATCTTCCTCCAGGATTACAACTTGAAAATGTTGATGATCGTATTATGACACTAAATGTTGGTCCTCAACATCCTGGCTCTGGACATATGAGGCTGATCATAAAAGTTGATGGTGATTATATTGTAAACTGTGATCCAGATCCTGGTTATGTTCATCGTGGAGAAGAAAAGATGGCAGAATACAGAAACTACATTACTAACATTCCTCACCTTGAAAGACCAGTAATTCATGACTCTTGTAACATTCTTTATCCATATTGTCTTGGTATTGAGGAGTTAGTTGGAATTGAAGTTCCTGAACGTGCAAAATATCTAAGAGTAATTGCAGCAGAACTCAACCGTTGTGTATATACACAATATTGGCTTGCGATTTATGGAATATTTCTCGGTCATTCTACGATGTTTATGTGGCCAGCTGGGGATCGTGAACTCCTCATTGATCTTTTAGAAAAAATGTCTGGTGCACGTGTCACACATGCATATTTTGTACCTGGTGGCATTAGAAATGATGTACCGGCAAACTTTGAAGATGTATGTCTTAGACAAGTTAACTATTTTGAAAAACGCATTAAAGAATATGCTGGTATATTTTATGATAATCCAATTTTAATTGCACGTACTAAAGATACTGGTGTCTTATCACGTGAAGATGCAATTAGATTAGGTACAACTGGTTCTGTATTACGTGCTAGTGGTGTTGACTTTGATATTAGAAAGAAAGAACCTTACGATGTTTATGATGAACTTGATGTTCACTCAAATGTTATGAAAGCGGGTGATTCTTATGCACGTTCAAAAGTTCCATGGCTTGATATGCTTGAAAGCTGTAACATTATTAGACAAGCATTAGAAAAAATGCCAAAATCTGGTGGAGTACGAACTAAATTAAAACCAAATCCAAAGGGTGGAGATGATGAAGTTTATCGAAGGGTGGAATCAGGACGAGGTTCACTTGGAATGCACATAGTTTCTGATAAGAAACCACAACCATATCGTCTTAAGATTAGTGTTGGATCATTTAGAAATCTCATTGCAATGCCATATCTTCTCAAAGGTGAAAAACTTGGTAATATGCCTGCAGTTTATTGGAGTTTAAACTACTGGCCAGTGGAGGCAGATAGATAATGTCAGTAATTGCACCAAAATTTAGACTGGGTTATTTTCTTAAAGGAATAATTGATAACGCACTTTGGATAATAGTTCTTGTTACTTTAATCGTTGTTCCATTAATCCAGGTATTATTAATTTACATAAATCTACCAGTGGTGGATGGAGAACTTTTAACACCGTTCTTAGCTTTCACATTGATTTTCCATCCGGAATTAGCTGTTCCACTTGTTGAGGCAATTATTAGGTCTGATCTATTTCATATTGCAGCATTCCCTGGATTTGGTTTTGCTGCTCTAATGGCGGCTGCTGTAATCTTTGTTGAGAGAAAAATGCTTGCAAAATTACAACTAAGGGTTGGTCCATTTTACTGTGGAAAAATTGAAGGAATATTTCAGTTAATTGCTGATGGAATAAAATTAGTCTCAAAAGAAATTATTATACCAGATAAGGCAGACAAACCAATCTTTTGGGTTGCGCCATTATTGTTTGTTGGTGCAGCTGCTGCATTTGTGGCTTTAATTCCAGTAGCACCTGGCGGAGAAGAGTTTGATAATATGCCATGGGTAGTTGCAGATTTAGACGTTGGATTAATAGCGGTATTTGCAGTAATTGGATTTTTCCCAATCATTACAGTATTGTCAGCTTGGTCTTCTAACAGCAAATATCCATTCATTGGTGGAATTAGGGCGTTGCATCAAATGGTATCATTTGAAATACCATTGATTTTGTCGTTACTTGGAGTAGTAATTCTCACTGGAACATTAAATCTGAATGAGATTGTTCAAAGTCAGACTAGCTTTCCATGGATATTATTTTTGCCGGTTGGCGCAATAGTTTTCTTCATTGCAATGTTAGCTGAACTTGAAAGAATTCCATTTGATCTTCCTGAAGCAGAAAGCGAAATTGTAGCAGGTTGGTTAACTGAATTTTCAGGTATGATGTATGGTCTAGTTCAACTTGGTTCATACGTTAAACTTTATGCATTTGCTGCATTGTTTGTAACAATATTTCTTGCTGGATATAATGGGCCATCGATTTATCCTGATTTTCCACAGGACATAATTGATGATGGAATTATAATTCCTGGAATGACAGGTCCTCTGTTAACGGTAAAACCATTCACAGATGGTACTGCTGTATTAGATCAAGAAATGATTAATGGATTAATCTGGTTTGTTCTGAAAACTGCCGCTGTTATCTTCTTTATCTTGCTGATCCGTGGTGTTTTTCCAAGAGTAAGAATTGATATGCTATTACATATTGGTTGGTACAAATTAATCGGTCTTGCATTTGTAAACATCTTCATAGCGCTAGGGTTGCTATATTCTGGCATACTAGCTCCGGCAGGTGCATTCTAATGGGAACAGCGACAGGAATTATCAGAGCATTAAATTCTGGTATTAAGCATATTGCAGTTAAGCGATTTACTTTACGATATCCAGAACAAAAATTGAAATTCGTAGGGGATGGGTATCAGTACGATCCAACGAGTGGTGTTGGTATTGCTGGATACAAAGGGCGACATATATTATTCCATGACAAATGTACTGGATGTAATCTTTGTTCTATTGCATGTGAAGGCATAGCAGAAGCAATTGCAATGCCTAAGGTTCAGAATACATGGAAACAGAATAAAAAATCAATCATGCCACAAATTGATTATGGAAAATGTGTTTTTTGTGGACTTTGTGTTGATGCATGTCCATTTTATGCATTATACATGACAAATGATTACGAACTATCATCATTTACAAAAGAGGGTTTAATCTATACACCAGAACAACTTGCGGTAAAACCACAAGTTCAACAAGATTCTGAAATAATTATCGATAAACGCGGTGCACGACATGGCTGATGCGTTATTTCTTGGTATAGCTGTTTTAACCATTGGTGGTGCAATAGCAGCGCTTGAGCTTCGTTCATTGATTTATGGCTCTATTGCATTGATGGGAATGTTAGGTGGAATTGCTGGATTTTTTGTTATGTTAGATTCTCCTTTTGTTGCAATGTTCCAAATTGCAGTTTATGTTGGTTCTATTGCAGTTCTAATTCTATTTACTGTGATGCTTGTAAAAAGAGAATTAATTTTCAAAAAAATTGAAGACCCGCGAAGAAAATTTGCTGGAATTGGTTTGATGCTGATCACAATGGTTGCGGTTGGTGCAGTTATTCTAGACTCAGGAATTCACACTATTACAACTGGAGAAGACCCAGTAGATTTTAGAGATATTGGAGTAGACTTTCTAACATATTATTGGCCTGCTTTAATCTTGATGGCATTTATCTTAGCAGGATCAGTCATGGGAGCACTTGTCTTAGCAAGAAGGGAGGATTTTGTAGAAAATGAGTAATGAATTAATTGAATTTGTACTTGTTTCTGTTGCATTACTAGGAATTGGAATATACGGTTTATCTGTTAAAAGAAATGCAATAAGAATGCTTTTTGCAGTTGAAATTATTGTTAATGCTGCAAATCTTAATCTTATAGCATTTGCTAGGTTCATGCCACATAGTGGTGGACAAACATTTGCTCTTTTCTCAATAGCAATAGCTGCTGCAGAAGTAGCTATCGGTCTCGCATTGATAATAGTTGCATATAGAATGTATCAGAATGTTGACATTGCAGACTTTAGGAGCTTGAAGGGGTAATGGAGTATGCATTACTACAGGCAGTATTTCTGCCACTACTCTTATCCCCACTCGCTTACTATATTGGAAGAGTAAAAGGTCCAACTTATGCCACTTGGTTTACTTTTGGAATTCTTCTTTATTGTACAATACTTGTGATTAACGCATCACTTGGTGGAACATACGAAGAACATTATCCATGGACTGATCTTTTTGGTGAGTTTGGATTCTTGTTGGATGGATTAGCAAGTCCATTTGCTATTATGATCTATGTTTTGTGTACTATACTTGCATTATACTCAAAACCTTACATGGTTCACAAATTTGAAGAGGTATACAAGCAAATCCATAACATAAAGGAAGATGAATCTGATGGACAGTCAACTGCTTTACTAGAATCATCTGGTCTCAAAACTTATGTTAACAATCAATCTGGTTTGTACTTTGCAATGTTCTTGGTTTTTTCAATGGGAATGCTTGGAACAGTTCTTTCTACCAACCTAATTGAATTTTATATCTTTTTTGAGGTAATGCTAATTCCTTCTTTCTTCTTAATTGCTTGGTATGGTGATGGACCAAAACGAAGAATTGCATTAATGTTCTTCTTTTGGACACATGTTGGCGCAGTTATTCTATTGTTGGGGTTCTTATCAATTGGGCTAACTATTGGTAGTTTCGACTTTGCAGATATAGATGAAACCGGAATTCCGTCTGATGTTGTTATCATTGCTGCTGTTGCAATTATCATTGGATTAGGCGTAAAATTAGCTGCTTTTGGATTTCATATATGGTTGCCATGGGCACACGGCGCAGCACCGACGCCAATAAGTGCACTTCTTTCTCCAGCGATGATCGGAATTGGTGCTTATGGACTCTTTAGATTAATCGTAGAATTATTACCACAAGCATATGCTGATCTATCTATCTGGCTCAACTTTTGGGGAATTGCAACAATGTTCTATGGTGGAGCAATGGCTTTGATGCAAGATGACATTAAACGCGTTTTTGCATATTCTAGTGTAAGTCAGATGGGATACGTTTTGTTTGGAATTGGTTCCCTTTCAGCATATGGACTTGCTGGAGCAGAATTGATGTACGTTACACATGCTCTTGGAAAGGGCCTTCTCTTCATGACAGCTGGAATTTTAATTGTTCAAGTAGGTACTAGACAACTTTCAAAACTTGGAGGTCTTGCTTCCAAGTTACCAATAACAGCTGTTTGTGCAGTTATTGGTGCATTAACAATAATGGGAGTTCCTCCAACTAGTGGATTTATGGGAGAATGGATGTTATTTTATGGTGCATTTGAAACTGCAGTTGAAGAAGGTAATGATTGGAGAATGCTGGCATTTGCTTTAGGTTTAATTTCAACTGTCTTAACAATGTCATACATTCTTTGGATGCTTAAACGCGTCTTCTTTGGAAAGATTCCAGAAAATCTTACACATGTGAAGGATGGTAGTTGGTATATGCTAGCACCGATGATGGTTCTAGCTGGATTTACAATTGTACTTGGTATCTATCCTGACATCTTCTTACAAAAAATAATGCCTTACATGAATGGGTTGGGTCTTTAGATGGTGTCGATAGATACTGTAGCATCTGATCCAAACGGAATTTATGTTTGGTTAATTTGGCTTCTACCATTCATTGGTGCACTAATAATTCCAGGAGTTGTAAGAATTTCTAAATATGTTCCTGGTCTTACAACTGGCAGAGTTGCAATAGCATTTGCTGCAATGAGCGCAGTTTCGGCTGGCTCGCTCTTTTTAGGTGCACTTGATGGGATTGAAATTCATGATCAAATCACGTGGATATCTGCACTAGGTCTTAAGGCTGGAGTACTTGCTGATCCACTTTCAATAATAATGGCAAATGTTGTAGGCTGGATTTCCTTCCTGATTATTTGTTATAGTACTGGATACATGAAAGGTGACAAGGACATAACCAGATTTTGGTTCTGGATGATGTTTTTCATAGGTTCAATGCAGCTAATTGTGCTTTCTGATAATCTTTTGCAGATCTTCTTTGGATGGGAAGGAGTAGGTTTGGCATCATATGCCTTAATTAGTTTCTGGTATCGTGACAAGGCAAAAGATCACGTTGGAAAAGAAGGAAGAACCGCTCTTGGAATAATGGAATATTATTCACCAACACATTCCGGCATGAAGGCTTTCATCATGACTAAAGTTGGTGATATAATGATGCTTGCTGGAATGTTTATGATTTTTGCATTTGCTGGTACTTTTGGATTAAAGGAATTACTCTATGAAACATCTTGGGCGGTTGAAATGTCTGCTCAAAGTTTGCTTGTACCAGCTGCAGTTTTACTTTTTGGTGGTGCAGTTGGAAAATCAGCTCAGTTCCCACTAAACGAATGGTTACTAGAAGCAATGACAGGACCAACTGCGGTTTCAGCTCTTATTCACGCTGCTACAATGGTAAAGGCTGGTGTATTCTTGGTTGCGCGACTTGGACCATTATTCTTTGCACTTGGTGCTGCTGGAATTATGGCAGATCAGTTCTTTGAGATCATTGCATGGGTTGGTGCAATCACTGCACTTTTGTTAGCTACACAGGGAATGGTCAATCCAGAAATTAAGAAAGTTTTAGCATATTCTACTGGATCACAAATTGGTTATATGATGATGGCACTTGGTGTTGCTGGTCTGTCAACACAATATGTTGATGGTTATACAGCTGGATTCTTCCATTTAATATCTCACGCAATGTTCAAAGCTTCTTTGTTTATGGCTGCAGGATCTTTGTTACATGTTGTTGGTTCACGTTTCATGACGGATATGGGTGGTTTGAGGAAACAAATGAGGAAAACATACGCGTTCATGTGGGCTGCGGGTCTAGCATTGATGGGGGCGCCATTCATAACAACTGGATTCTGGAGCAAGGATGCAATTTTTGCTGCAGTATACGAATCAGGAAGTGGTTGGGCATTACCAATTTTCATAATTGCAGTTTTAACAGCTGTCATTACAGCATTTTACACAACAAGAATGATAGGAATGGTATTCTTTGGAAAGAATAGTAAGCATATTGAAAAGATGGAAAGTGAAGGTCATCACATTCATGAGGCACCACTTTCAATGTGGATTCCATATGGAATTCTTGCAGTACTAACCATAGGAATTGGTGTAATTGGTCTCTCAGCTGAGGAAGGAATTCATCATCTATTTACTGACTATCTTGAGGAGTCATTTGGAATTCATACACCACATATTGATCTAGAACACTCAGAAACATTGGGCTTTTTGTCAGGTCTTAATCCGGTAGCTCTTGGTTCATCACTAGTTGCATTTTCTGTTGGTTTCGGATTAGGTTATATCTTTTACATAGGACGTTGGATTGATCCTGCCAAGTTTATCAATTCAAATATTTTCTTTTACGCTTTACACAAACTAATTCTCAATAGATATTATCTTAACTCAATGATCTATTGGAGCTTTGTAATAGCACCATTATGGCTTGCACGTGGTCTGTATAGATACTTTGAGAGAACTGCAATTGACACTGGAATGAACATTGGATTTGAGCGCGCAATAGGATGGGGTGCAAAGGTTGTTCAGGGAACTCAGACTGGTGTTGCACAGTCTTATCTTTACGTATTTGGAGCTGGAGTACTATTCGTAGTCCTGATATTATTCATTTAGGTGATATGAATTGATAGAGATAACATCCACACCAATAATTTTGATGGCAATTCTAGGAGTTGTTGGAATGATAATTCCAATAATTAGTATTGCAAGAAAAGAACGTGGTAGTGTTACATTTTATGCGGCAATTGCTTTTGCTGCGTTATTTATTTCACTAGTATTTGTTTTGTCACAAGTCTGGTCTGAGAATATTTCACCTGCTGCAATATTTTCTGATGATGTGCTTGTTGATGATACATTTGGCTCTCTATTTGCGATCGCAATGTTGATAGTGTCAATCTTCACGGTAATTGGCTCATTAAATTATATACGTAAACAGGCAAACCCCGCAATTTACTTCTCACTGATCTTACTATCATCAATAGGAATGGTCTTGGTTGCATATTCAACCGATCTTGTAATGCTTTTTGTTGCTTGGGAATTGATGAGTCTCCCGACTTACATTCTTGCTGGATTTGCTAAAAAGAATCCTGCATCAAATGAAGCTGCACTAAAGTACTTTTTGTTTGGAGCATTATCTTCTGCAATAATCATTTACGGAATATCCCTTGCATATGGTGTAACTGGTAGTACAAACATAGGTGAAGTAATTCAAGGATTTGCAACTGCTGATGCAAGCTTAATGCCATTAGCATTACTTTCAGTGGGACTATTTATTGCAGGATTTGGATTCAAGATGGGTTTAGTTCCATTCCACATGTGGCTTCCTGATACTTATGAAGGGGCTCCGACACCAATCACTACGTTATTAGCTGCAGGAACGAAAAAGGCTGGTTTTGCAGCTGCACTTCGAATAATTGTAATGGGTGCTGTTGCGTTGAATCTTGATTGGACTGCTGCTTTAGGTGTAATTGCAGTAATGACAATGATTGTTGGAAACATTGCCGCAATAATGCAAAAAAATCTCACAAGAATGCTAGCATACTCTAGTATCGGTCATGCTGGTTACATTTTGATTGGTCTTGCTATTGCACCTTATACTTCTCTCGGAATTCAAGGATCATTGTTACATATTCTTAATCACGCAGTTATGAAAGGCGCTGCTTTCATAGCCGCAACTGGAATTATTATTGTATTGGCTACAACCCATCTTGATAAGATCAAAGGTCTTGGACGTAGAATGCCGATTACGTCATTGGGACTTGTCATTTCTTTATTTGCATTAGCCGGAATTCCTCCATTGAATGGATTTTGGAGTAAACTAATCTTATTTGGTGCTGCTATAGACTCTGGTTCTGTAATTTGGTGGGGACCATGGTTAGCAATTGCAGGAGTTCTTACAAGTGCATTATCATTAGCTTACTATGGTTGGATTACTAGAAAAATGTACTTTGAAGGAGAAAAAGAAAAACGAGTCAAAGAACCTAAATCAATAATAGCAGTAATGATATTTGCTATAATCTTCATTGTAGGATTTGGTGTTTACCCAGAACCATTAATACATTTTGCAGAAACTGCAGTGCCAGCATTAAACAGCGGTCTTATTCCTTAAAACTTGTAAATTTTACTAATTCTTCCAAAACAGATTTAGATTCAGACTCATCTAATTTTCGAAGGTTCGAGAGTGCATCTTCTGAATATTTTTTCAATAAAAATTCCATTTTATTAAAAACATCTCTTGGGTCAGAACTTTTCTTTACTAAAAGATTGAATAGTTTATCTTCATTTTTCCAATCAATTAAATCATCACGTATTTGATATGCAATTCCTATATTTTTTCCATATTCTGATAAGCCCTGAATCTGCTCCTCTGAACCATTTCCAATTATGCCACCTAGTCTTGCCGCTACGTCAAACGCAGCTGCAGTTTTGTATTCCATAACTTTGATGTAATCATCAAAAGTAACGTCATCACTTTCTTCTAAAATTCCTTCAAGTTTCTCACCTTCACTCATTAACATAGCAGCTGTCGCCAAGTCTTTTGTAATTCGTGGATTGTTTAGTCTCGATGAGATATTAAGAATCAGTCCTAAAACAAAATCACCAGTAAGAATACTAGTGTTATAACCATATTTGATATGAAATGGTTCCTTTCTTCTTCGCATAGTTTCATTATCAATAATGTCATCATGTATTACTGATTCTGTATGAAGAAATTCAACTGCACATGCAGCTGAATATGCATTTTCATCAGCAGAACCAACAGATTGCGCAGCAAAAATAAGAATAAGTGGTCTAATTCTTTTCCCACCTTGAATTGCAAATTTTAATGGTTCCTTGAATTCTGACTCAGAATAAAGTTCAAGCTCAGTTTCTATAGCATTATCAATTTTTTTGATATAGTCACCACAAATCATTTGTAAAGGATTTACCTCAATATTTTTTCTGTCCAAAATTTTCACTAACACTATTTTTGAGAAATATATTAAACTTAAATGCTCCCGTCGGGATTCGAACCCGAGTCTCAGGCGTGAAAGGCCTAAATGCTTGACCGGACTACACTACAGGAGCTGATCTACTTGCAAGTTTTAATCCATAAAACTTTTTGGAAGCTACAAAGGTTTTTTTAACTTCAATCATAGAATTAACTGTATGACATCAATTATTCAAAAGATCGATCAAATTATTGAAGCGCGAAGCCTGTTAAAGCATCCATTTTATGAGATGTGGTCTGATGGAAAATTAGAATTTGATTCACTTGCTGGATATTCAAAGGAATATTTCCAATTGGTAAAACAGGTTCCTAAATTTATGGAGCCACTTGTAAATTCTGCTCCAGATGAAATGAAGGATGAACTAATCTCTAACATGAATGAAGAAATTGAGCATATTGAATTATGGCAAAAATTTGCTGGTGAAATGAATATCTCTGAGGGAGAGTTAGCAAATTATCATGGACTAAAAAAGACTAATGATGCTGTTTCTGGGCTTTCATCACTCATGAATTCGCTAAGTCTTGGTGCGTGCGCAATGTATGCTTTTGAAAAAGAAATTCCAAAGATTAGTGAAATCAAGCTTCAAGGCCTCAAGGAATTTTATGGCTTAGATAGTAATAATGCAACTGAATATTTTGAACAACATATGGAGGCTGATGTTAGACATTCTGCATCTTGGAGAAAAATTATTGAGCAATCATATGAAAGCGAGCAAGAGATAATTCAGACTGCAACTAAATCTGTGTCTGCGCAGAATTTACTACTTGATAGTTGTTTTGAAGCATACTGTTAAAATCATATAACACTTTTTACTAAGAAAAAAATTAATTTTGCGGGGCCCGTAACTCAGCCTAGTAGAGTACTCGGCTCATAACCGAGGAGCCAAGGGAGCGAAGCCCTTCGGGCCCACTTAATTATTCAGTTAGTTTTAAAGTGAGTTTTTCTTATAACATTTGGCTGCAATGAAGAATCAGAGTTATATCTGAATAATGATGTTAAGGCATTTGTCTGAGCTGCCAATTACTTTTATTTTTTTGGTATTTCATTAATAATTTGTTCAATATCAACTAGACTATGTAATTTTACTCCTTCAGCCTTTAACGCAGTTATTGCATCACCATCTGATCTATCTATTATTACAAATGCATCTGTAATTGTCAGTCCAGATTTCTTGAGTATTTTTATTGCATTTACTACAGAATCACCTGTTGTTGCAACATCATCTATCATCAATAATTTCATATCTTGACAAATCACACCCTCTATTGATTGGGAAGTTCCATGTTCTTTCGGTTTATTTCTGACATAGATTAATGGTTTAACAATCTCAGTCGCCAATGAAGATGCAACAACTAATCCGCCAGTTGGTACAGATACTAATGAATGGAAATTTTCAAATCCTATTTCATCTGAAATTCTGTTTTGAAGCTGTTTGACCATCTTTCTGAATTCATGTGGATAGCTAGCAACTAGTCTTAGATCAATATAATATTGGCTTTTTTTCCCACTAGCAAGTGTAAAATCTCCAAATTTTATTATGTTTTTTTCATGCAAAAACGTTGCAAATTCTTTCACAAACTCCATACCAAAATTAACTTAACTGGATTTATTTTGGTTTGGGTTATGTGTATTGTATGCCTGAAATCTGGCTTAATTATGGAATAAATGATGTTGTTCTTGATATACAGGCAGAGAATTTTGATGAAAAAATTTCCAATAATGGTTCAATTTTAGAAGATACTAAACTTACGGAGAAACTAGATACTCTTGATCTCACAAAACCATTAGAATTAGTCATTTCAAACTATTCAAATAGTGTTCAAAAAGTTTTAACAAAGATTTTTGAGAAATGTGAAGAAAAATCAATTTCAAAACCAAAAATATTTGCACAAAAGAGAATCATAAATCTCATAAAAGAATACAATCCGGAGGATAGCGTAATTTCTGAGTTTGAAGCAAATTCGCTTGAGAATTCAAACTTAGTATTTATCGGTGAAATGGAGTTTAATGGTTTGTTTGGATTTGATACAATATCTACTCGTTTATTAAAACAATTTGGTAATGAAAAAATGCTTGAAGCCTTTTCAAAACGTAATGGTGATCTACCATGTCCAGGTAAGGAAGTTCCAAGTATACAGATTGCAAAAGAATTTACAGATTCTTTCGATATTTCTTCTATAGAAATTATTAGTAATACAGACGGACTACTAGATTTAGAAGTTGGTCATCCATCAAAAACAATGTCAATAGCAAAATCCTTTGCAAATACTGCATTAAAGCAGACAGAGACGCATAGAACATTCATAGTTAGTACAGGAAAAGATTCCAGCAATGATAGTTTTTCAAAATCACTAAATTCAATTTGGAATATATATAATTCTGTAAAAAATGATGGTCTTGTTATCTTACTTGCTGAATGTAAAATTGGAATTGGTTCTGGTGCAATCCAACAGTATATTGATGGCCGTATCACTGTTGAGAGAATAAAAAACTCAACCAAATATGTTGATGGAATGGAAGATCTTCTATATCTTCAAGAAATTCAGAAGAGACTCCATATAGGTTTAGTTTCAATTTTACCTGAATTTTATTTGAAGAAGCTTGACATAAAATTACTTGATGGAATAAAAAAATCACTGGATTATATACTAAAAATTCATGGACCAAACCAAAAAATCAAAGTTATAGAAGATGGTGCAAGAGTTATTTTAGAAGGGAAGAATTGATGATGGAATTGGCGCACATAGAAGTGCAAGAATAATTACTAGAATATAGATAATTTTTCTATTCTTTGATAATGGAGAAATATCATCAAGTGGTTTTGCATCAGGGGATCTTGAGCTCATTACTAGTATCAACATAGCCATCACCCAATAACCTAACAAGACTAGAACTCCCATACTAGCATACGTTGCAATTTTGTGCCATTTCTGTCCTAAAATTACTCTTGACATATGTCCACCGTCAAGCTGCCATGCTGGAAGTAAATTCAAAAATGTAATCAAGAATCCTATCCACGCAGCAAACATAATTGGTGACATTATTACATCAATGTCATCGCCATTTTTATCAAATAATTCTAAAGTTGCTAACATAATGATATTGTCGTTTATGTCCATGATTTGTGATGTTTGGTACAGACCTTGTGCAGTTACACTATCAATTACTGGTGATGTGTATGCACCAAACAATGAAACAATCACTGCTATAACTAATCCTGCAATTGGTCCAGCAATTGCAATGTCAAATAAGATATCCTTGTTTATTGTTATACTGCGAGATTGAATTAGTGCACCAAATGTTGGAATTCCAAATACAGGAATACCTGGTATAAAATAAGGCCAGGTAGTTTTTATTTTATGCATTCTTGCTGCAAGCAAATGTCCTGCTTCATGAACTCCTAAAATTCCAATCAATGCCCAAGCGTAAAGTATTGCTACTCCAACTGGATCACCAATCATTGAGAGTGAATTTACTCCAAGTGTTCTATAATATCCATCAATTAAAACAAAGATTACCGTAATTACAAAAAGTAATCTTGGTGTCCATGATGTTGATAACCATCTTCTTTGTTTTCTAGGAGGATATTTACTTACAATAAGGAGTATCTTTTCTTGTCTTTTTTCAATTCTTCCTATAAGATTTCTATCCTCAAGTTTTTGGCAAAGTTCTACAAATTTTAACTTGAATTCATAATTTCCAAGCTCAAATTGAAGAGTAGTTAATGATGTTACTAATGAAGAGTATGGAAAATATGATGATACTAATGAGACTATATCTTCCTGCGTTGATTCATACATAATATGTTATAATATTCATGACCATATTGGTTTTTCCAGTTTAAAATTAAATATTTGGAAATAAATTGAGAAATATGCAAGTAATTTTGAGGCAAGTTGGAGATGCCATAATTCGTCGATGTGAACCATCAGATCTGATATCAGTTATGGAGATCAATATGAAAACATTACCGGAACATTATTCTGATTATTTCTATGAGAGCCTACTATCCGATATCCCTGAAGCATTTATTGTTGCTGAGATGCATGGAAAGCATGTTGGATATATTATGTGTAAAACTGAATTTGGGTTTTCAAATTTTAAAAAATTAGGATTTGTAAAGAAGGGACATGTTGTTTCAGTTGCAGTACTAGATGAATATAGAAATAAAGGAATTGGGAAAGCACTCATTGAAGAATCTAATCTGGGTGTTAAATTAAGACAATGTGTTGAAATGTATCTTGAAGTACGTTGTAGCAATAATGATGCAGTAAAACTTTACGAAAATCTTGGTTACATAGTAAAACAACGATTGCGTTCTTACTATAGAGATGGGGAAGATGCTTACTTGATGGTAATAGAGTTTTCAAATCAAGATTAAAATAAATACCAGCTGTCAACACTTAGCTCTAATGGCAAAAAGACAAGGAACTGGAATTATGATTTTTGTTCTGTCAATTGGTGGTTTTTTCCTCTATGCATATTTGTTAATGCTTTCAGAATGGAGTCCTGTAGTTTTACAACTTAGTATTTTGATGATAGTTGGTGGTATACTTGGTGTAATATCATGGTTAGGTTATCAAATGGCAACTACTTCTAAGTCACCACCATCATTCATAGAAGATGATAATTAATTATTTTTTTATTTGTACATCAACAACTGTTTGATAAAACCTAGGTCCAACTGGTCGGACTATTCTTGAATTCAGAATTTTTGATTCAACTTTACTATTATTTAGATAATGTTCTTCAGAAAATTTTGCTGCGTCTTGTTTTTTGTCAGCATGTATATGTGAATAATAATGAATAATTCCATTATTTTTTGTAGCTAAAATTGCTGTTTCTAAAAATTCATCAGATCTTTCAGGAAGAAGCATTAAAACTCTATCCGCCAAATTTTGTAGTTTATCTTGAATTATTTTTACCGAGTCACCATTTAATGATATTACTTTACCCTTGAGTTTGTTTAGTTCAATATTTTTTTCACATAGAAGTGATGCATTAGGATTAATGTCTATATTGTAAACTGTGCATTTACTTATTTTTGCCGCTAATATTGAAAACATTCCAATACCACCAAACATATTGATTATTATTTCACCATCATGCGTTAGATTTGCGATTCTTTCACGTTCAGTAGACAATCTAGGTGAAAAAAATGCTTTTTCCACATCTACAAGAAATCTACACCCACTTTCTTTATACTCAGTTTCTGTATTATCCTCACCAGCTAAAATTTCCAAATTTCTTGTTCTAAATTCACCTTCTACTGGTGATGATTGATAAAAAACAGATCTTGTGGTTTTTACTTGATCTAATAATGTCTCTCCAATGATTTTCTTTTTTGATTTTAAAGAATCTGGAATTCTTAGCACAATAATTTCACCTACCTGATCAAATGACGAAAATAATTCTTCACTTTCACTAGGTGAAAGTATATTTTCAAGTGCTTTTTTCAACATTCGTGTCAACGTCTATAATAATAGTTTGAAGATGATTTTTGTTCTTTATCCAATCTACTCCCTTCTTTATTTACTCGTGGACGAAGACTTTTTTCGTCTCTTCTAAAAGTGATCTCAAGTGATTTAAGAAATTGATTCATAGCTTCAGATTTTGACATTGGTGATGATGCATTACCTTCTATACTTGGTGTTCCTTCAAAAATAATCATGGAATCTGAAACCAGATCCATTAGTTGCATATCGTGATCAATAATAATTGCTGACTTTCCAAATGAACGAACAAATTTTTGTAGAAACTTTCCAACAGCAATTCTGTCTTCAACATCTAAGAATGCAGATGGTTCATCCAATGCATACAAATCAACTTTTTGTAAGAGGCATGATGCAACAGATACTTTTTGTAATTCACCACCAGACAAGTTTTTAATAGATTTATTATATAATTTTTTAATTTTTAGTGGAGCAACAATTTGTTCTTCTTCTATACTTCCTTCAATTGGTCCTTGATTTGCTTTATCTAATACTGATATCACTTCAACATCAGTATCATTTGAAAGATATTGTGGTTTGTATGCAATCTTTAGTTTTTTATCAATGGTTCCAACATCAGGTTTTTCAACCCCTGCAATCATTTTCATCAATGTAGTTTTTCCTAATGCATTTGCTCCCATAATTCCAACTAATTCACCCTTACCAACAGATCCAGGCTCAATAGTTACTGAGAACGATGGATATTTCTTTACAAGTTTTGTATATGATATTATTGATTCTCCCTGTTGAAACTCATCTTGTGATGTTGATGCTTCAAATGTGAATTTTTTATCACGGAATCTTACATTTTCATTTGGTAAATAACCATCCAGGAATACATTAATCCCTACTTTTGTTGACATGATACCAGATACAATACCGTATGCAGCTGGAACACCATACAATACTTCAATGTAGTCACTAAGATAATCTAGTAGTGTCATATCGTGTTCAACAACCATCACACTTTTCCCCATTTCAGCTAAACTATGAATTACTCTAGCTACACCAGCTCTTTGAAAAACGTCATTATATGAAGATGGTTCATCAAAAAAGTAAAAGTCCGCATCTTTTGATGCTGTCACAGTAACTGCTAATCTTTGTAGTTCACCACCGCTTAGCTCTTTTAGATTTTGTTCTAGTGAATTTTCAAGGCTTAATTTTTTTACCAAGTCTCGTGATACACCACGCTCATCGTACTTTTCTAACAGTTCTTTTCCAGTTCCATCAAACGCATTTACAATATGATGTACCTGTTGTGGTTTTATTGATGACTTAATCTGATTTTCTTTTATAAGCTCAAAATGTGATTTAAGTTCTGTTCCACTATAAAATTTTAGAATTTCATCCCAGTCTGGCGGCTGTTCATAGTTTCCTAAATTTGGTTTAACATTTCCAGAAAGAATATTCACAACAGTACTTTTTCCCATTCCATTTCTACCCAATAGACCAACTACCTCGCCTTTTTTTGGTGTTGGAAGCTTGTAAAGCCTAAATGAGTTAATTCCGTACTGATGAATTTTATCAGTTCCAATCTCTGTGGCTAGATTTACAATTGTTATTGCGTCAAATGGACAAACTTTAACACAAATACCACATCCATTACAAATATTCTCATCTATCTGTGCTTTTTTTGTCTCTTCGTTGAGTACTATACAATCCGCACCAGATTTGTTTACAGGACAATATTTTATACATTCTAGCCCGCATTTTCTTGGTTGACAAAGATCCTTATCTAAAACCGCAACTCTATGTGTCATATTCTTAGTTTTTTCCTCTTTAATTTATACCTCATTTGAAAACTTCGTTACCTTAATAGAGAACTAGATTTGATGCATTAACAAGCCGGTCATAGCGTTGGGGTGCGACCCAGTCCCGTTCCGAACCTGGAAGTCAAACCCAATGTCGCTGCTGTGTTACTAAGATGCGAGAGCTCTTGGGAAGCAACAGTGCTGGCATCTTTATTTTTCAAATAAACTATTAACTGACTTTTTTTATCTAAAAGTATGTCTACATGTTCAGTTTGTGGAGAAACATTTTCTGATGATATAAGATTTCTTAATCATATGATGGAGAAACATGGATTTAGAAATCCAAACATTGACAAGCCTGATAGAAACCAGCGTGGATACTGATGGACTTTGCATGCATCAAAGATTGCTCTCAATGCTGTGTTGAGAGAGAGTATTATCCATCAAAACGATATGGTAAGATTGGTGTTTTGATACTTCCTGAAGAGAAAGAAAATATTGAATTACTTGCTAAAAAATTTGGATTAGAAATTACTATTTTACCACGAATTGGTATATCAAATGAAACTTCTGACAAACCAACTCAAATAATTGCATATCAGATGATGGGAAAAGAGAAGAACGGAAATACTTGTCCATTTCTTGATACGGAGACTACAGATCGTTCACCACATGGTGGTTTCCCATGTAAAATATATCAGAGTAGACCACTTGCATGTAAAGCGTATCCTGTTATTGAGTCAAATCCTATTATGCTGGATTCTAAATGTAAATTTTGTCAAGAGTATGGCTCTACTGATAAAAACTTGAACTCAGAACTAGAATCACTTGTGAAAATTAAAAATGCAATGAATACAGATTCAACTGTTATTTGGAGATTTGCTACTGGTATAGGAGAAGATTCTGATAAAGAAAATATAGAACTTGGATGGTTCCGAGAATAATTTCTAATTCTTTATTTTGATTTTTCTACTATTTGTTAGTAAGCTCACTGATCTAAAAAAAACTGCAGCTGTATCATTACATTTTATATCACATGATTCTTGAAATACCATATTTTCCGAATTATTATCCTTAACATGTAAAATTGCAGAAAACAGTGGACCAAGTGCAGCTCTTCCTCCATATGCAGTTTTACTATCAATAAACCAAAACATCTCTAATGCACTTTGGTCAAGAAAATTTTCTCTAATTTGTTTCCCAAAATCTGTATAATGTCCAATTAGCCGTAGTCTTCCTTTTGCTAGATAGTTTACAACTCTGGCGAATTGAATACAAACACGACATTGATTATCATAAATTATAAGAGGTACAGAATCTTTTAGTTCCATACTATCCTAGCGATCAAAGCAGATTAAAATTTTCGCAATTTTGTAATTTACGAATAAAAAATCTCGGTTAAATCAAATGCAATTATACGTATGTAACTCTAATTTTTATTATTGGGGCTAAATTACTATAAAATCAAAAGGAATGTCCTAAAGGCAAGAAAGCTTGTAATTCAAGGAACATCTGCTGCGGGATCTGGTCATCCAGGTGGTTCATTTTCTATGGCAGAGATATTGGGTTGTATTTTTTACAAACATTTGAAATATGATCCAAAAAACCCAACCTGGGAAGAACGTGATAAATTTATTCTTTCAAAAGGTCATGCATCGCCAGGTCTTTTTTCAAACATGGCAGTTGCTGGTTATTTTGATACCTCACAGATGAAGACATTACGACAGTTTGGTAGTAAGCTTCAGGGTCATCCTGATTTGAAATGCCCAGGAGTAGAATTCTGCGGTGGTTCACTAGGAATTGGCCTTTCATATTCTATTGGGAATGCATTAGCGGCAAAACTAGATGGAAAAGATCAAATGATATACACTGTTATGGGTGATGGTGAATCAGACGAGGGGCAAGTATGGGAAGCTGCAATGGCAGCAGCAAAATACAAAGTTGATAATATGACTGTCATACTTGATAGAAATTTTATTCAGCAAGATTCTTACACAGAAAAAATTATGCCATTAGATGAAGAATTAGTTGGAGATGATCTAACAGATATGTGGAAAGATGCAAGTAGATGGAAGACTGGTGATAAATGGCGCTCTTTTGGATGGAATGTAATTGATGTTGATGGACATAGAATTGAGCAAATTTCTAATGCAATTAATAAAGCAAATCAAACTAAAGGAATTCCATCAATCATAATTGCAAGAACAATTAAGGGAAAAGGAGTTGAACACATGGAAGATAACCCACAATGGCATGGTAAAGCACCAAAACCAGAGTTTGTTCCAATTATTGAACAAGAATTAGAATCACAATTTATGATTGCACCATCGATTATAGCTGGGGATATGTCAAATCTCGAAAAAGAAGTAAGACGATGTGAAGAAGGAAGAGCCGATTACATACATTTGGATGTAATGGATGGTCAATTTGTTCCAAATACAACTTTTGATCATACAAAAATTAAAGAGTTGCGTCCACATACGGTAATTCCATTTGATACACATCTAATGATTAATGATCCTGTGAAACATGTGGGTGATTATATTGATGCAGGTAGTGATATCATAACAGTTCATGCAGAGGTTTGTGATGAATCTAGCTTTGGAGAAATTTCTGATATGTTAGAATCAAATCAAGTTGGAATAGGACTTGCAATAAATCCAGATACTGAATTACCTGAGTGGTCATACAAATTTATTCCATTATTAGATCAAATAATTATAATGTCAGTGGTTCCAGGCAAATCTGGGCAAAAATATATTTTATCAACTCATGAAAAAACTCAAAGAATAATAAAACAACTCCACGAAAATCATTTTGAAGGGTATATTGAGGCTGATGGTGGAGTCAATTTAGATAATATTGGTGCATGTTTTGAGGATGGAGCAAGGGCATTTGTGGGTGGAAGCGCAATAATTGGACAGAGTGATGTTAGATTAATAATTAAAGAATTTAGAAATCAAGTTCTTCATTCTAGGAGACAACTTCTGATTAAAAAGGCACATAATCTAGGCGGAATTGAACTTGTAAATCAGTGGATTGATTTACACGTTGTAGGAAAGAAAAAAGATAGCTTAGTTCAGATTGCAAAGGAGTTGGGATTTCAATGAGCGAACAACAATTTGGTGATATGAGAACTGAATATGGGAAGTCATTGATCGAAATTGGTGAACAAGATCAAAATGTTGTTGTGTTAGGGGCAGATACTACAGATTCCTTAAAAACTGCAGGTTTTGGGAAAAAATTTCCTGAACGATTTTTTAATGTTGGAATTGCTGAAGCTAACCTAGTTTCTATTGCAGCTGGATTAGCATATTCTGGCAAAACGTCTTTTGCAAGTACCTATGCAATATTTCTTCCTGGTAGGTGCGTTGATCAAATAAGAAATGCAATAGCATATCCTTCCAGAGAAGATAAAAAAGGTCTGAATGTGAAGCTTGTTACTTCACATGGTGGTATAACAGTTGGTGCGGATGGAGGTTCACATCAACAATTAGAGGATATTGCAATAATGCGAGCAATTCCTAACATGAGAGTTTTAATCCCAGCTGATTCAGTTTCTGTTTCAAAACTTACGTGGGTAATTGCACAGGAATATGGACCATTCTATATGAGGATGGCAAGATCTAAAACTCCTATAGTACATTCCGAATCACAACAATTTGAAATTGGCAAATCTATAACACTTCGTGATGGTTCTGATTGTACTATTGCTGCAACTGGAACAACGGTTAAACTAGCATTAGATGCTGCTGATTCCTTAAAACAAGAAGGAATTTCATGTCGAGTAATTGATAGTTTTTCAATCAAGCCAATTGATGTAGAATCATTAGAAAAGGCAGCTAGAGATACTGGCTCAATTGTTACATGTGAGGAACATAATATCATGGGGGGTTTTGGTTCTGCTGTAGCAGAAGTGATTTCAGAATTATATCCAGTTCCAATAAGACGAATTGGTGTTAGGGATAAATTTGGTGAATCTGCACGAGACAATGAAATTCCACAATTACTTGAAAAACATGGAATAACATCAATTAATATAACAAATACTGTAAAAGAAATTCGGAGTAAGAAATAATGAAAATTTTCTTAGATACTGCAAACCTAGACGCAATTAAGAAATATAATGATATGGGACTTTTAGATGGAATTACAACAAATCCTTCACTTTTAGCAAAAGAGGGTGGTGATCCTCAAAAAACAATGAAAGAAATTTCTACGATCATCAAGGGTGATGTAAGTCTAGAAGTTGTAAGTACAACATATGATGGAATGATTGAAGAAGGTAAAAAACTTCGTGAATATGGTAATAATGTAATTGTAAAATGCCCTATGACAGGTGATGGACTAAGGGCATGTAAAAGTTTGTCAGTAGAGGGGATTCCAGTTAATGTTACTTTAGTATTTTCTCCAAATCAAGCTCTTTTAGCTGCTAAAGCTGGAGCAAAATATGTTAGTCCATTCATTGGTAGATTAGATGATATTGGTCATACTGGAATGGATCTAATTAAAGAAATTAAGCAGATATTTACAAACTATAATTTCAAAACTGAAATTTTGGTTGCTAGTGTAAGACATCCACAGCATGTAGTTGATGCTGGAAAAATAGGTGCTGATGTTGTAACTTTACCTCCAGCGGTACTAGAAAAGATGTTAAAACACACACTTACTGATAAAGGATTAAAGGCATTCCTAGATGATTGGGAAAGATTACAAGCAGAAAATCCTGATCTAAAAGCATAAGTTATTTTTAATTAGAATTATTTAAAATCTTTAATTTACGCATCATACATCATTAGTTTCTTTTCCTCTAAAACTGAATGTAAATTATTAACAGATCTGTATACCTGTTCTTCCTTTTTTGCACCTGTGCATACAAGTTTTCCAGATGCAAAAAGCAAAATCACTGTTTTAGGTTCCAACATTCTGTGTATTAATCCAGGAAATTGCTCTGGTTCATACATACTCCGTGGTAATTTTCTTGCAGCTAATTCCAAGTGAATTTTTCCACCTAGATTAATTGCAGCAACTATATTTTGAACCTTAATTACTGGCTCATTTTTTATCTTAATTTTTCCTTTACGTAATGCCTTAACAACAGTATTCACAGCTTTGTGAGCCATTGCTTCAGATTTTCCTCCAGTACAAACCATTTTACCAGTTCTAAAAATTAGTGTAGCAGTCCTTGGATTAGCCAGTCTAAATACAAGACCTGGAAATTGTTCAGGATGGTATTCCGTCTCTGGAAATTTTTTTGTTATATCATTCAAGTCAATTTTCTGGTCAACAGAAGCAGATGCAACCACATTTTCTATACTTATGATTGGTTTTGTCTGTGGCATGTGTGCTGTTTAAAAATGCCCACTATATATACTAGAATTCCATTTTTTATGTAGTTAATGACGATTTTTCCATTGGTATCTATATTCTTCCTCAAATAGTTCAGTTTTGACTTCATCATCTTTCAAAATTTTTTTTCTATATCTCTTCAAAAGACAGATTTTACATAAACAATCTTTTTCATCTATATTCTCTTTGTCAAGTTTTGGAAAATTTGCACACCAACATGTCAGATTATTATCGCATGAAAACTCACTTCCACATTCCGAACATTCTTTGTCCATTATTTATCAAATTTTCTTCGTAATTGCTCATCAATAGATTCAGCTTTCACATCAAGTTCTGTCATGTCTCCAAATTTTTGGTATGTTAGTTTTTCTAGAGTATGAAGAATACTTTTAGCTGCCCTAAATTGTGGTATATCAGGATTTAATAATTCACCATAGAGACCAATCCCATTTATGTCATTTAGTTTTGCATATCCCAATATTAATCCGTTAAAACCAGTAATCACTGATTGTTGTGGAGTAGTTTCTATATTTAATTTTTTTACTAATTCAAACAATTCATTTGATGTAGTTGTAACATATGTTAATGGGTAACTCCCAAATTTTCTACTAGTATGATATCCTCCAACAGTGTAGATGAATTTTGCTGAATATTTTTTTGCTACATTAATAACATCTTGACAAAGTTCATTCAGTTCATCATTTTGTTGGGGTTGACCAGTACCACCGCCAAACACAATCATATCATTTCCGTACCTATATTCCCACTTTTCCTCTGGTATTTCGATATATCCACCTTTATCATAAACATATGGTGGGCGTGTTGATTTAACTTCTCTAAACGGAATTGTATTAAGATATTTATTTATAAAATTTACAACAATACTACCAACATTTCCCATATCTTGCATTGCGGCAATAATTAATGGTTTTTTAACATCTGGTGCCTCTTTATCTATAAATTCCATACACTAACAAAACACTATTCATTATTAAAATACAACTTTGTTACTTTAATAAGAAAAAGTAAGAGAGAGAATTTGGCATGGCATTACGTAAACGATGATTCCTCTTTAAGGGATACACTCTCTTACTTGAATAGATTAAGTGAATTTGATTTATAATAAATTCGAATAAATCATCCATTTAATTATTAATATTCGCTCAAAATGCTTAGAACACGATTAGGGATTTCAATTAATCTACTTACTGCAAGAGTTTTTTCATATCCAAGATATTTCAAGTTATGAGCTATGGTAGTTGCGCTAGGCGTATCACGACCAACACCAATTGCTGTCATTTTAACTCCAATGTTCTTATATGATTTTAGAATCATTCTAACCGCATCAGGATCAGATGGTTCACCATCAGATAATGTTAAAAATATGTCAGGTTTTTTAGAAGACAAAAGTGGCAACATTTTCACGTAAACTTCTGCTAACGGTGTACCACCGTTAGCAGGAATTTGAGCTAGTCTCTTTGCACATGAATTATTCCATTTTGAATCCTCAGGTTTAATTTGCCAACAAATTACTTGTCTATTAGTTGTGTTAAATGCAAAAACAGAGAAATTAATTTTTAAAAATGCTAAAACTTCACAAAGACCAAGTGTAGCCTTTTTGTACTGTATTTGTTGATCCGAAATACTTGACGAGTGATCAAGTAGAATTACAATTTTTGATTTTATACTCTTTTTTACATCAATTAAGAATGGTTTTTCATATCCTTCAAGGAACATTTCAGGCTCAAATTCATCACCAGTAACAGCATTTTGTTCTTTATATCCTATTTTCCATTCTCGAAATCTATTTTTTAGATTATTGATTAAATCTTGATCAAAAATTCTGGTTTCATCAACATTTGTATCACCTGGAGTTTGAATACCAATTACTTCTTTACTAATTCCTTTACTCTCATTTTTTTTAGTTTCATTTTTAACTATTTCAAATTCTTTAGCAACTTCTTTCCCTTCAACTGCTTCAACTGGATCAATTTTACCTAATTGCCCTTCAAGTTTTTTAGCAATTTTTTGAAGTGATTTCAAAAAATCATCTGGCGTTAAAAGAAGAGTTGGTCCTTTTATTGGAACTGATAATGGTATTGTGATGAGAGGATCAATATCTAAAATTTTTATAATTTTCGGAATATGTTTTTCAAGCCACTCTGTATCATAATTTTTCTCAAGTGCGTCATCAAGAATATCTTTTGCAATAGAAGATGCTTTCTTGACTTTTTCAAAATGACTTGCTTGTAGCTCGCCCTTTATGTCATCAAATAAGAAATATTGGTAAAATGCTTCAACAATTCTAGATTTACCTAACAAGGATGATAATTCTGGTCTGTAGATCCACTGCCAAGCATAATTGAATATCATTTCTGTATCCATACCTTTCCAGATTCTTCGTCCAACTAGTTCAATTCTACGTCGTTCTATTGTATTTAGAACAAAGCCAAATGCATGATCGTTACTTAGAATTTTTTTGCAGTTTTTAATCCTCATAGATTCATACCATACAGCAGTTCTGAATTGCCTATATTTTCCAAATTCATCTCCTTGATACTCTCCTATTGGAATCAATACTACACTGTTCTCTTTCAATCTAGTTTCGTTAATTTTTTTTTGTGAAAATTCTACAATTATTTTATCATTATCAGACCATCTTCTAACAAGAAATGTTGCAATTTCAACTAGTGTATCATTTCGAAGTTGTAATGACATTACGTATCAAACATAGACGTGATTATATCATTCACTTTTTGGAATTCAACATTCCCCCATTGTGAATAAACATTTCCAAATACAATCTCAGCAGCCTGTTTTGTACTAATTCCACCTTCTAATAATTTTGCATATGCAATTGTCTCTCGTAATGATGGGGAATAATACAATTCTTCAACTGCTGCAGCTTGGCGAAGTGTGTTTGCAAGTTTTAATCCTTGCAAAATCTCTGAATCCTTGGAATTCTTAACATGACGTTTGATAATTTCTAACTCTACATCCTCTGAAGGGTAATCTAGTCTTATTCTAACTGGAAATCTACTAAGTAATTGTGGAGGAAGCTCCTTTGTTCCAACATGAGTAAGTGGATTTATTGTTGCAACAACAAACCATGAATTTTTTGCTTTAATCACAGACCCATCAGATTCTTTAAGAACAACCTGTCTTCTATCATCTAATGCTTCATCTAGTCTTAGTAATACATCAGCTTCTGCGGCATTAATTTCATCAAGATATAACATGTTACCATCTTTCATTGATTTAACTAAAATCCCCTCATCAAAACCAATATTACCCTCATTCAGATTCTTGGTTCCAACAAGATGACTTTCTCTTGTTCTAAGACTAAAGTTTATTGATTCCAAATCTATTGATCTTTGTTTTGCATATTCCCTAACTAGACTTGTTTTACCAGTTCCCTTTGGTCCTATAACTAAAACAAATAATCCTTTTTCGTATGCACGGTTTAAAATCTCAAATGAATTATTCCAATCTAGATAAAGTGATTCCTCTTTTTGACCTGACAAAGTGATTACTTTTGTATTGAAACTTTATTTAAGCTAATTCGTTCCAAACGTGGCTATTTTTGAAAAAGACTCGTTTAATGTTTTATGTAGAGATTTATTCCAATCATCAAATCCATCAGGATTTTTTGGATAATCTTCATAGTGTTGAACTAACCATTGGTTCTGTTTTGATGTGTATCGTAATCCATCAGCTACAGTTTTGTTCATTGCTCCACGTATAATCATACCAATCTTTCCTAAACCAGAAAAGTCAGGATGCTCACCCTTACTAATTGATTCAACATCAAGATTTCCCAAGAAATGTTTCATTCCATAACTGATCTGTTCATTAGTCATAGTTTGAACTAGTCTTCTAAATAACTCCAGACCAGCAGTTTTGTATCCATATTCTTCAATAAAATCTAGATTGTATTGCCATAATGCTTTTTCTGTAACATCGTTTGCTTGAATTGCATCTACAACATTTTTACCAATAACAGTTCCCGCAATCAAAGCAGGTCCAATTCCACCCGCATCAATTGGTTTTGGCATCCAGGCAGAATCACCCACTAACATATAACCAGATGAAACTAGACAATCATTTTGTCTTCTAACGGAAACTTGAAAATTTCCAGTGTTATTGTTAATGTCTTCAGGATCTTCAGACAGTTTTGGATTCTTAATTGCAATGTTTCTTTCTAAATACTGATTTATCAAACCAGTTACATTATCATTTTTTCCTAATCTTTTGTTTCGTTGTTCTAAGAGTGTTTTTTCAACACCAAGACCAATGTTTACTTTATTATCGGCCTTTGGAAATACCCAGCCATATCCACCAGGAGCAATATCCTGGTCTAAATGTATTATACAATAATCTGTGTCAAATTCAGTAAGATCCTTTTCTCCTGGTTCAAAATACATGATATGTCTCCCAGTTGATTCAACATCTCTTCTGTCTATTTTTTTCTCAATTTTGTTAGAGTTTTCAAGTTGATTTCTAAGCATAGAAGTAATTCCTGTAGCATCTACAACAATTTTTGCAGTTTTTTTTGTATGGTTGTTTTGTTTTATTATCTATACCTTGAACCCCAATTACTTGTTGCCCATCATATATTAGTCCAGTAAGATTTATCTCAAAATCAAAATTTACACCCATTTTTTTTGTTCTAGCATTTTGAATTTCTGGAAGTTTTTGACGATTCAACATGTATCCATCACCATCAAATGGAATTTTCGTCTCTTTATCTGGTGAAAATGCCATTACACCCTTAACGTCATGTTCAATTTCAGGTCTTGTCCAAGGCACCTTAATTCTCTCTGTCATAAAATCAACTGCTTCTTTAGAGCATGCATCACCACAAGTCCAACCTGGAGATGACTTTCGTCCAGGCAAGTTTTCTGGGTTTCTATCTATTGATATAATTCTCAAATTTTGATTTGAATAATATGAAATTGATTGTGCAACAATAGTACCAGTTAATCCACCACCGGCAACAATTACGTCATAATCAGCTTCCACAAATTTGACACTAATTGTACTTTATTTAAAACAATGTGATAGAAAATATTGTTTTTTGGGTCGGTTCGTCGCGGCGTCATCAGAGCAATGCTCAGACTGGAGCGGCTTTTATTTCCTCATTCCCTTTTATTGAAATTAAATCTAGTATTAATTATCTTATATTAAGAATTTCTCGATAAATTTTACCAATTTCATTTTTTTTATAAACAGGAGTAGTTATTGTTAGTTTAACAGAATCCTTTTTTCCAAATGAAATTTTACCCCTAATGAGATCTTGTTTACTAATTCTAATTTCTACTCCAGAATTTGCATTCATTTCATCTATTTTCTGTTCTAAGATATCAATATCATCATTTGAGATTTTTGAGATTAATTTAGAAATTAGTTTTTTTGCATTATTTTTTGAGAGTTTTATTTTTATTATTGTAATAGGATTACCAAAGTGTCCAGTCATCTCCTCCCTCTCAAACTCTTCAGGATTTATTTCAAAAGTATCAAAAAGTGATTTTTCTATTTTAGTTGGATCCTCAGTTGCATGAAGTATTATCTCTATTTCTAGGATCACTTTAGGTGACATAAAGTGAACTATGTTACTTTTGGTGGTTCGGTTTTAAGTAATGATATTGCTTCTTCTGCAGTTCTGACTAGTTTTACTTTTTCTAACCCAACATGTCTTAGACGAATGACTTTCTTTGCTTCTCCCATGATATCGGAATTAATTTTTCCATAACATGCAGCTTGAACAAACTGATCAAGATCCATTTGTGAGACATTTTTCTCAATAACTTCTTTAGCTATTAACCTCAGTGAATGTTTACGTGATGTATTTAATTGTCTATGTGTTAATGCTAGAACTTTAATTCTGAAGACTGATCCGTCTTTAGTTTTTGCATCAATTATAAAACTTATCTTTGAAGAACCACGTCTAATCAAACTCCTAAGAAATTCTTTTGCATATTCATATCTTTTGAATACAGTTCTTGCTTTCTCATCTTTAACATCAGTTATTTGAAAATAAATTTTGTATTGATGTTGTGATGGATCGCCTTTTAGAATATCAAAAAGTGTTACTTCTAAAACCCTTCCTTTTGCTTTTTCATCGTCAGTTATTGGAATATACCCAATAGTAATATTGTTAAAGGAATCAGGGGCTTTAACTGAAACCCATTTTTTTTCTTTCCATTTATCCTTAATTTTTCTTGTTTTTCTAGCCAATTATTATCGCCATCTAGTTTCAAAATATAAGTCATACTAGATAATTTCTTTACCAAAATATTTTTGGAGTACTTTTGGGATAATCACATGTCCATCTTCCGTTTGGAAATTTTCAATTATTGAAACTATGGTTCGTTCTATTGCTACTAGTGTAGCATTTAATGTATGAATATACTGTGTATCTTCATTTGTCTTATCACGGAATCTGATCTTTAATCTTCTAGCTTGGTAATCAAGACAATTTGAAACAGAGCAGATCTCTCTATATGCATTTTGTTCCGGCATCCAGGCTTCAACATCATATGTTTTTGCAGAAACTTTTCCCATATCTCCACTAGAAAGTAATACAACTCTATGTGGTATCTCTAGCTTCTGATAAAATTCTTCAGTAACTTTGAGCATTTTTTCATGTTCATCCCAAGAATCTTCAGGTTTTGCAAAGACAAATTGTTCAAATTTTTCAAACTGATGAACTCTGAAAATACCTTTTTGGTCTTTTCCGTGGGCACCTGCTTCCTTTCTAAAGCATGGACTAGTAGAACCAAATCTATCCGGAAGTTTTTTCCCATCCAAAATTTCATCAGTGTACATAGCTGCAATTGCATGTTCTGATGTACCAATTAGATAGAGGTCTTCATCATCTATTCCGTAAATTACATCTTTAAAATCTTCTGCAATCACTGCACCTTCCATCGATTTTTTGTTAATCATGTATGGAGGCTGTATCAAACTATATCCTTTCTCAGAAAAAAACTCTAGTGCAAATGCAGAAATTGCATAAGCTAGTTTCACCAAATCACCTTTCAAAAAATAAAATCTTGCCCCAGCAATTTTAGATGCTCTTTGAAGATCAAGAACACCTAAATTTTCAGCTATCTCTTCATGCCCTTTCATTTTGAAATCAAATTTCCTTATTTGCCCCCATTCTCTAATTACAATGTTTGATGAATCGTCATTACCAATAGGGACAGATTCATGTAACATGTTTGGAATTGAATATGCTAGTGTTTCAAAATCTTTTTCAACCTGTTTTTGAGTTAATTCAAGATCATCCAGGGTTTTAGAAATTGCTCCCATCTGTTTTAGAAGATCTGATGCATCATTATTTGATTTTTTTGCCTGTCCAATTTCAATCGACATCTGATTTCGTTTTTTTCGTAATTCATCAGTTTCTTTGATCAAATTTCTTCTTCTTTTGTCTAGTTCTAGCATTTTGTCGAAATCAAATTCAACTGCTCTATCTTTGATCATCTTTTTGATCTTTTCCGGTTGGTCTCTGATGATTTTTGGATCAAGCATTATTTGATTACCTCCAGTGCAATGTTTGCATGCTCAAGAACTTCATCAATTGTAGAAATTAATTTCTTCATATCGCCTTCATTTTGAAAATTAAGAATAAGACAGTTTCCTTTTTGTTCAATATCTAATGATAATCCCTTTGGGAAATTAATATTATCTGGTTCCAGAGCCTTCTTTACAGAAGATACCTTTTTACTAGAAATTTCATTCAGATTTATTCTGACTTTGCATTTTTGAGACATTTTCTTCTATGTAGTCTAAAAATTCATCCAATTTGTCTTTAGTTATTTTTGCACCAGCAGCAGCATCGTGACCACCACCAATACCATCAAATTGTGCTGCTCCATTTTTCATTAATGAACTAAGATTGACGTCTGATCTACAGCCAACTGACTTTCTTGATGAGAATTTTATTTTTCCTTCAGCACTATCGGTTCTTAGGAAAACAATCTTTCCAGAGTTTTTTGGAGATCCTGCTATCAATGAGGATATAGTTCCAGTCATTGTCTCTGGCACAAGGCCTTCTGCATTAACAAGTACGTAATCTTCTGCATTGTTTATCCTCCATCTTTCATTGGTTAGAACATTCATGTAATCTCGGATCTTCTTTCTATATTCCACTAACACTTTTTCACCATCGCGTAACATTTTATTCCTATCTCCCATACATATCGCAATTCCGATTCCAGATTTACCAATTCTTCCACAAGAATTTAGCAAAGTTGAAAATTCTCGTGCATCACGCAAAAAACTATGTCTATCTTCTCTTGGAAATGTATAGGTATATCCAATAAATTCACTCATAATTTCAGTTGCATCTTTTCCTGTTGCATATTTTGATATGGATTCAAGAATATTGCGTTTTTCATCTTGTGATAGATCAGCAAGAACTCTCCAACGAGAACCCTCTTTCAGCTTAATTCCAGAAGAATTTAGAAGTGATAAACATGTATCACGATTCCAAGTAAGACCTTGAATAAATGGCTGTGAAGTAAATGCAAGTGAATCTGGAAGCGGTCTGGTTTCTCTTCCAACTAAAAGTAGATCCAGATCTACTTCTACTAATCCAAGATTCTTTGCAGTTTCCAATATCTCCAAGTTTTTCCCAATGAATGCTTTTTTCTCTCCCTGATCTTGTCTATCACCTATTGCAGAAACTACTGCTACGGCAGAAAGGTCTCGATTTTTTTTGTCAAGTGATAACCCAGCTAGATATGCCATTCCCCCTGCACAAATTTCTTTTCCACCATCAATTCCAAATTTCCATGCATTGATTACATTTTCAATATCATGCTCTTCTTCAGGAATTTCATGATGATCTAACACAAACCAATTATCACCAAGATTATCATTAATTTCCTTTCCAAATCCACCACCAAGATCTGTAATTATGTGAAAGTCCTTTTCCTCACTTCGTAATTTTTGAACTAGATTTGAACTAAATTCGTTTGTTGTTCTTACTGTACATTTTGCTCCAGCCCTGATTAATGCATTCGTGATTATGCTTCCTGAAGTAATACCGTCACAGTCTATGTGTGTTGTAACCAGAATTTGCTTTCTAGTTTTTATACAATCCTTGACTTTATCTCGAAAATTTGTAAGATATTCTTGAAGAACTTTTCCCATTACTCTAGTTTTGCCACTACGGATTTATATTTCCAAGTTTCTGGAATTTTTCCTTCTTTTTTGTAATGTGTAGAAATACGATGAACTTTGGCTTCAATTAGTTCAAGCGATCTTCTATTTCTATTGTCAGATTTATTGTCTTTGAGATGTTTTTGTAGATTTACTGCCTTCATCACAATATTGTTTAAATCCTCAGGAAGATCTCCCTGAAGATTATTTTCTTCAAGTACCTGAGAAATTGATTTTTTAATTATAGGTTTGACTAGAGGAATAGCATGTTGATCTCTAAGTTTTACACCAATTTGACTTTGTTTTAATCCGTCATTTGCGTATTTGATAATTAGTTGCTCTATCTCCTCTGGGGTTTGAGTTACCCATGATGGTTTTTTCAGTTCAATAGGTCTAATTGAGTGTGATTTCCCATGATTATGAGTATGAAGTCTTCCCATGCTCAGGCATGATTTAGGAACAAAATTAAATGTTCCTAGTTAAAAATTTAGAAAAAAGTTAAATAATAACACTAGTCACCTTTGAACAGTAGAAATGAACAAATCCATATTATTAGGCGCACTTTTCGCTGCTGTATTCTCAATGGGAGTTACTCCTGCATTTGCCCAATACATGGGCTCTGGTGGAGATGGTTCCCAAGACGGTGGTCATCCATCAATGTCTCTTGAGAACACACTACAACTTGCAGCAGACAAAGTGAAATATGCATCTGACAATCCAGCAGCTGGATCTGGTACTCCTTACCTAGCAGCTGATGGTGTATTAGGTGCATCTGCAATTGCTGCAGCAATATTCGGTGGTATAGCAGGGGCATTCTTCTTTAGAGGAAGAACCGGAAAATACGCCGCACAAGGTAGAGGTTAGAACACCTTCTAACACCCTTATTTTCTCATTTTCCTACTTATAGTACGTATGATTTTATCCATTAACTAGAGAAATACATATATCCCACGCGTAGAGACAATTTCTGATGATTCCTGTATTTGGAACAATTCTAAGCATGCTGTCTAGCTTTGCAGGTCAATTGGGACCTAACTACGATCCATTGTTCTACGATGTTATGGTTTACATATTTGGTACCATAATGTTCACAGTTTTCCTTCTGGCACTTATTGCCTATTGGGTAAGAGTGCACGGTTGGGGATACAAAGACAATCGTGAGAAATGGGTTGACGAATTAGATGGTCACTTCGAGAATGAAGGAATCGGTCTAATACCTGATAACGGCAAGTACTGGTAAAACCATTCTTCATCTTTTCATTTTATTATATTCTCTATCTAGTTTTGACTTAGTCAAAAACACAATTGTATGATTTGTGATAAATCATCTATTCTTGAGGTGGCATAAAGTCGGAATCTTTTGATGAGTCATAATCCTTTGATGTGAATTCTGCTCTGTAATGGTAACCATCAACTAGCAGTTCACGTATGAAATGAGGTGATTCATCCCCATTAACAATTATACGTGATTCATCTTGAAGCATATCTCTCATAGGAAAGTCCCACATCCAGAAAAAGTGACCAATTTCAAATGGATATTCTTCAGTCCATTCTGCATAAACTTTCCCATTATCAGAAATTGTGTATATTGCTTTTTGGCATCCTTCTGGAGTAATTCCAACATTTGCTGGAATGTTAGCTTTCATTTTATCAATATAGAGTTCTACAGTTGCAGAAATTTTGTATGTTGTATTTTTATCATTTATACAAACTTTCAAAGGATCATCTAAACTCAATTGGGCCTGAAGTAGACTACTTGCTGCTCCAACCCCAATTGCAATAACTGCAGTAATTGCTAAAAATCTAAGTGTTTTTTTACGCTTTCTTGGGTCACCCATTCCAGGCCAAATCATGCCTAAATTCGATCAGATTACTTTAAAGTCGTTTCTATATCAGTTCTGAACCATCTAAAATTTCAAGAGTATCAAATTGATCTTGATGATCTGCTACAAAAAATGTTATCATGTCAGAATCAATTTCAAGCCATTCTGATTCCCCACGAAATTCTAGCATGTCTTCAATCACTATATCATTAGGTCCAGAAAGCCTGACTAGGAATCTCTTTTTTTCGGTATTAATCTGAAATGGGACTTTGAGTATTTTTCCTCTTCTTTCAGATTGTATGTTTATAGTATATTCGTCATCTCTAAAGTTCACTTTTCCCTTGAAATAACTCTCATAGATGTTAAGGAATTTAATTTTAAAGTCGAGTTTCATACTAAGTTTACACTAGAGAGTATAATAAAATGAAAAGAGATGATGGTAAGATTAGATTACTTGCCAGGGTCTTGTGTAGAATGTTATCACATAACCAACTGCAATTATGATTGATTGATATGCAATGTTGGTGTATGGGATTGGTTTGAGAATTGGTTCTCCCTCTACAACTACTGTCTGTCCTGGTCCTAGACCTGGACCTACGTGTTCAATGTTCAATTGTGTATGAACATGATATACGCCTGGTTCTAGAGCTCTGGCTGAGATTTCATAATCAACTACGTCGTTACCTGGAATATTGAATACGTTACCAGGTGGATCTCTTGCCAGAATCTCCCATCTGTTACCGGCATTTGTTGACTCTGAGAATATGGATGACCATGCTCTCATATCAGAACCTACTAAACTTACAAAGGCGCCTGATAGCGTCAAAACTTCGCCAGTTTGAAGAGATTGTCTGTTAAACGTTTCATCCTCTATTCTAATGAAACGACTTTGCAGCTGTGCTTGTACACCGTGGGCTTCTGCGCTTTGAATGATTTCGGCTACATGTGGACCGTAAACACCAAGTACGAAAACAGCTCCAAGTGCAACTGCTAAAATTTTTCGATCGACCATTATTATCCCTATTATCGAATGAGATAATCTGTGCTATATTAGTTTTAATCAAATTATCGATCCTATTTTATACCTAATGTTAATCATTGATGATTAACATTGATTATCACTAAAAATAAAGTAAAATTAATTCATGATTATATTTTTCTATTGAAAAAATTACAAGAAATGACGTGTATTTTTTATAGAAATTTCAAAAAAACTTGATAAAACATATCAACTGGGTTATATCCGAAGAGCACGTCACTATAACTATGGCACAAATGCCGGCATTACTCCCAAAGGAAGTCGAAATCCAGAGACTAAAGAAAATCTGGCTAATCGTAATTGCTATGGGATCAACAGCCGCATCCGTAGAAGTCGACAACTTTGTCGATGGTTCACTTCATCAAACTTCTATCAGAGATAGCGCATTTACACCAGCACATTGGTGGCTATATTCTCACTTTGTTACTCTTCCATTAGGTTGGGCAGCAGCAGGAATGTATGATAGAAAAGTTCCAATATTGAGAGGACCAAATAACTCAATTAACACTGGTCTTAAGATGACAATTCTAGGTTATCTTGCAACAATGTTTACAATTGGAGTTAACGAGATGTGGCACTTTTGGTTTGTCGAAGAAATCTTCGCAGTACCAAACCACTGGATGTTCAACATGGGTGTAGTTGTAGCCTTTATGGGTGCACTTGCATACGTAGTTCGAGTCTATGCTAGACTTGTAGAACTAGGTGCAGAGACACCAGGTGAAAACCCATATGTTGCTGAAATGTACAAGATGGCTCTAGAAGGTAAATTGTACAGCAGAAGCATTCCATAAGGAAACCATCCTTCTTTTTTCCTTTTTTATATAACGCCTAGAATATGGTGCGATCTGCCTGAGAAATGACAAAAGATTTAAAAACATTCTACCTTGTTAAAACTTAGAATGACTCTACCAAAAGGATTTGGCTCAGGAGGAGGCGGCGGCGCAGGTAGTGCTGACGTCGAGAAGATGATAGGCCGTCGTGTCGAAAACATGACAGGAATGATTACCTTATCATATATCGCAGCATGGTTAGCAACATTTGGAGGAACAGCAGCAGGATACTTCTTTTATCCATGGGCTTATCCAACACCAAGTGGTCACTATGCATTCATCGTCCTGACCCTTGTAGAAGCAATTGGCTATCTTTTCTGTGTCAAAGTGATGCAGGAAGGAACGCAAAAGAACAGCAATGGCATAATAGCAGTAACACTAGCTGGTACAGCAATAGGAACTGTTGCAATTGTCATGTTCGTAGGCCACTAAAAAGAGTCCAATAGGACACCTTTTTCTCTTTTTATTCATATACTTAGTCCCAATAGATCACGCAAATTTCCTAAAATTTTATATACTAACCATCTTGATATCCTTCATGGTCTGGCTTAGACGATGTACTCACTACTTATTCATAGTAGTAGTTGCAGTAAACTCTACTCTGCTAACAATCAATGCAGGAGATTATATCTTCTATACTGACTGGGCTTGGACATCGTTTGTAGTATTCTCAATATCTCAGACGTTGATGCTTGCAGTAGGTGCAGCATATTATCTCACATTTACTGGAGTTCCAGGTACGGCGACATATTATGCGCTAATTATGACAGTATATACTTGGATTGCAAAAGGTGCATGGTTTGCACTTGGTTATCCATATGACTTTATTGTCACACCAGTCTGGTTGCCATCAGCAATGCTATTAGATTTGGCATACTGGGCGACGAAGAAGAATAAGCACTCGCTGATACTGTTTGGTGGAGTACTAATTGGAATGTCACTGCCATTATTCAATATGGTAAACCTGATCACTGTGGCAGATCCGCTAGAGACTGCATTCAAGTATCCGAGACCGACATTGCCTCCATACATGACACCGATAGAACCGCAGGTAGGTAAATTCTACAATAGCCCAGTTGCGCTGGGAGCGGGAGCTGGTGCTGTGTTATCGGTAACGTTTACGGCGTTGGGTTGTAAACTCAATACGTGGACTTACAGATGGATGGCTGCTTGGTCAAAGTGGGATTAGAAAAAACCCATATCCTCTTTTCATTTTATTGAGTATCATTAGTTTGTGTCATAAATAATCCAAAAACCATCAATTTTCAACTAAAACGAAATTTCTATTTAAGCTATTTCTCCCAGATCAAAAAATTCTCAACTCTTTGTGATCTTTTCCAGACTTTGGATAAGAAAACAGTTTTTTGAAAGTATAATGCCTGACCCTAGAATATACACAAGTTCATGCATATGAGGCAAAACCATTTGTAAAATGGGCTGGAGGCAAGAGACAGCTTTTAGCAGAATTGGAGAGAAAACTTCCAAGTAAATTTGGAACATATTTTGAACCATTTCTTGGCGGTGGCGCTGTTATGTTTCATATGCTTTCAAAGAATCCAAATCTAAAATGTCATGTCTCTGATCTAAATTCTGACTTGATTTTGGCTTATATTGCAATTAGAGACAAAGTAGACGAACTAATAGAATCTCTCGAAAACCATTCTAAAAAATATCAAAAAAACTCAAATCATTATTTTTATGATATTAGGGAATCAGAACCAACTTCACAGATTGAAAAGGTTTCAAGATTTATCTTTCTAAACAAGACATGTTTCAATGGACTTTACCGAGTAAATAGTAAAGGAAAATTCAATGTGCCACTAGGTAGATACACAAATCCAAATATTGTAAACAAAGAGAATTTATTGGCAGTTAGCAAAATCCTCCAATCGGCTGATATTGAATTTTTCTGCCGAGATTTTGAGGCAATTTTGCATGATTCTAAAAAAGGTGATTTTATCTATTTTGATCCTCCATACCAACCTGTAAGTAAAACTGCAAATTTCACGAGTTACACTCATCGAGATTTCACAGAAAATGACCTTGAGAGATTAGCTGATGTTGCGAATCAGCTAGACTCTAAGGGGTGCTATGTCATGCTTTCAAACTCTAATTCAAAAACAGTGAAAAAATCATTTTCCTCTGGATGGGAAATAAAAGAGATAATAGCAAATAGAGCTATAAACTCAAACTCACAAAAAAGAACTGGACATAAAGAGATCATCATAAAAAATTATTAAAGCTCCGAGTGGGATCTGAACCCACGACCTTTACATTACCAATGTAACGCTCTACCAGGCTGAGCTATCGGAGCATGAAAACTTGCATAATTGGAATCTTATAATTCTTGATTGGTCATAAGATCAGTAAACTGTTAAATTTCTCATGAATCCAGTTTATTTGATGCAGGAGTAGTCAAGCCTGGCCAAAGAAAGCCTAGCTTTTGGACACGCAGGACTTAAGATCATATAAATGGGTGATCCTGTCTCTTAGGAGTTCGAGAGTTCAAATCTCTCCTCCTGCACCAGTTATTTTTATCTAGAATTTCTTAGTCCTTTTGAGTGGAGTTTTTCATAAATTTCTGGGATTGACCATACATATCCAATGCAGTGACAATCTTTTACTTCGCATAATTGACAGTATAGTTCACCTCTCTGAATAACAATCTCGGCAATTCTGTTAACAATATTATTTTTGATAATAACTCTGTCATCTTCAATCGAAATTAATTCAAGTTTTGGTGCAAATTTAGCAAAAGTCTTGTCCTTTTGCATATTTTGTTCAAGCATGTATGTGACATATCCAGCAAAACTGTTAATTCCCTTCATGGTAAGGCTTTCTTTGCTCTTTTCATACACACTGTGGAATTTTTCATAAACAGTCTCTGAAATTGTGATTGATTTGAATCCTGGTTTTGGCATATTACTTTCCCTTACCGTACAATAAAGTACTTCCTATATAACATTTCTTACAAAAAAAAATTTAGTTATAGTTAGTATAAAATTTAGTTTTATACTAATGAAAATCCTAGAATAATATGGCCAAAGGATATGATGAGAGTGAAGTTAAAACTAGATTAATTGATTTGTTAAAGAAATCAAAAACTGGCATGTCTGGAATCGAAATATCTGAAAATCTTGGAATTAATAGAACCACAATGGCAAAATATCTTGATATATTTGCAGCAGAAGGAATAATCCAACAACGAAATGTTGGAAATACACATTTATGGCTAGTTGAAGAAGGTATTGAAAAATTACAATTCCCAGATGATTATTTTAAGGTCCAAGAAAAATATCTTGATTTTCTTAATAATGCATTTGGAAGGTCTGCATTAGGCTTGATACGAAATTGTATGAATTCCGAAGCCAACTCTGTAACTTTAATCACCGAAGTAATTTTACCCACAATCAAATCAGTGAAAGATCTTTTTGCGGAAGGAAAAATTGGTACGTCAGAGCAAAACCTGCTTTTTGAAATAATTTTAGATTCAATTAAAATTATTAATTTACAAAATTTAATTCCTGAACCACAAAAGAATATCGTTGTATTCTCTTCTGATATAGATAGCATTCTGATTTCTGAGGCTACTTCTGCTGCATTCCACGCTAGAAATTGGAAAGTTTCTTCACTTGGAAATATGTCTTCTACAATGGATGTTTTATTTGATCTTGATCTAAAAAAATTGTTAACAAAAATTTGGAAGGGAAAAGAGGGCATAATGATAATTGTAGTTTGCTCTTCTTCTGAAGAGAGCTTGAAGTTTTTTTCTGAAGCATTTCAATCTGTTAAAGGTAAAAATCAAAAAAATCTAAATCTTATACTTAATGCAAAAATAGGAAAGAAAATAGATGTTAAAGCTGATCTGATTACAGATGATCTTGATGAGATTATCCAGTGGGCAGAAACAGCATATGAAAATGCTAGTGGTCAATAACAAAAAAGGTGGGCCCGATGAGATTCGAACTCATGGCCTTTCGATTATCAGTCGAACGCTCTAGCCAAGCTGAGCTACGAGCCCTGAGAATTTGTCGTGTTCTGTGGAAATTTAAGTCTGCTGTTGCTTCCATTTAATTGAACAACCAATTGAGGGGTTGAAGGATTTTTTAATTATTTTACCATCTAGAAATTTCTGAATATTTCCAATCATAGTCTTTTCCGTAGCAATTTCTAGTGGATTCATCGCATTATCTATTCTCCCATGAAAAATTAGTTTTCTCTCAGAATCAAATAAGAAAGGATCGGGTGTACAAACAGCGCCATATTTTTTTGCAATTTCCTGAGTTTCATCAATCAAATAATCAAATTTCATCCCTTTCTCTTGAGCCACAATTTTCATGCTTTCAAAACTATCATCAGGATATTTTATTGAATCATTACTGTTTATTCCAACTAATGCAATATCATCCTTGAATTTTTCATGGACCTCTTTTATTGCGTCAATTTTTGCTTTTACGTATGGGCAATGATTACACATGAAAACAACCAGTAATCCTTTGTAGTTAGCATAATCTTTTAACGAGTGATTTTTGTCATCAATTCCTAAAAGAGTAAAATCTGGAGCATTGTCATTGGTTTTTAACGAGATTTCTGATTCTAAAAGTACCATAAAAAATTCGAATCTGAATCAAATAAAATTCTTACCAAATTAAAGACAACAATTAAAATCAACACACAAATCAATGAAATGAGGGCTTGTAGTTCAGACTGGTAGAATACTCGCCTTGCACGCGAGGGGTCCTGGGTTCAAATCCCAGCGAGTCCATTTCTTCTATTATCTTATAAAAAGAACATTAACTGAACTCAAAAACATGGGATGGATTTAAATACGATATATTTCGTTCAAATCTATAATGGGATATGAAGCATCAATAGCAGTATGGATTCCACTGATTGTAGGTTTAGCACCAGGATTAGCTTACTGGTTAGTAATCACTGGCCAGAAAAAGAGAAGATAGGAAAACTTCTTTTTTCTAATTATTTTATTATTTCATCTAGATTATTGCGTGAATATTATGTCGGATAAACAGTATAATCTAGTTGCAATGGGTGGTACTTTTGATATTATTCATACTGGTCATTTAGCATTATTGAATACTGCATTCTTAATTTCTTCTAAGGTTATTATTGGTCTAACTGGAGATGAATTTGCCAAAACAATGGGCAAGAATATTTCAAATAATTATGCAAGTAGAGCAGAATCACTAAAATCAGAAATCATTGATACATTTCCAGATTCTGATTTTGATATAAGTAAACTAGAGAACGATTTTGGACCAGCCATATTAGAAGAACAAGTTCAAGCATTGGTTGTTAGTGAAGAAACAAAAGAAAAAGGCAAGATATTGAATGATTTGAGAATCAAAACAGGTCTATCAGAAGTAGATGTAATCATAGTTCCAATGGTCCTAGCTAAGGATGGCAATAGAATCTCTACGACTAGAATTAAGAAGAAAGAGATTGATTCTAAAGGTAATTTAGCATAATTGACAAAAAACTTGTTTATGATTGATTCTTTGAAATAAAGTAGTTTTTCTGAAAAAAAACATATGTCAATTTCACATTCTATGATCAAAAAACTTGGGAAAGATATTACAAAAATCCAAGAAGGCTTAGATCCTCAAATCTTGGCTTTTTGGTATAAAAAAATCCTTTCTGAGACAAAAGAGATGGCTCCATCATGGTTACAAGACAAAATCAATGTAAAACAGAATCCAATACTTTACATGAAGTTTAAGATTGATATTTCCAAGCGTGCCGTAAAATATTTCATGATGGCAATTGATAATAATATTGAAGATATGCCATACTCTACAAAACTATACTTCCTCAAGGTACAGGAAATTATGAGTATGGAAATGGATAAATCTCTAGTATGATCATTCCTTAAAAATTTCCACACTATTTTCATTTGTTATAGTATCAATGATTTTTTCCTTTTTTTCAATAACAGATTGAATGAAATCTGTAAAAATACCAGCTTGTGTAGAATCTTGTAATAAAACACTATGAGCAGATTTATCCTTTAAAGATAAAACGATCTCATTATCAATCACATCAAGAATTTGTATGATAAAAGTTTCATTTCCTTCTTTGATAAAGATTAAACTTGCAAGCTTCTGTGCTTCGTATTTATCTTGACATAAAATTTCTATTTTGTTCAATCTTTCAACAAAAATTTATCAAGATGTTCTCTTGCTTTCTCTCGTTTTTCTTGATGTAATTTAAGAAATTCATTAATTTTATCTATTAGAATAGATTTTAGCTCTCCAGTTAGCAAGTTTCCAGATTTATAATCATCATAAATTTTTTTTAGTTTATTATCATCTTGTTCAAAGAAGATTCTCAAATATTGATACGATACATCAATGTCAGGGTTTCCACCTTTTTTTCTGTGTTCTTCGATATCAGGTTGACCACCTGAAAATGCATATTTGTTAATCTTCTTTTTTACAATTTCAGGTGAATCAGTAGTGTATATTGTCTCATTTTCACTTGAGGCTGACATTTTACTTCCAGGTCCAGATAATGCAGGAATCATAATGTTATGGATTAATGCAGGTTTTGGCTTGCCAATTTTTGGCGCAATGTCCCTAGTAATTCTAAAGTGTGGATCCTGATCTACCCCAAGTGGAATTAAAACAGGCAAATCTTCAATGAAACATGGCGCAGATTGTAAAGACGTGTAAAATATCATTCCAACATTAGTCTCATTCTCAAAACCAAATACAGCTTTCGTGTTTGAGAAATTGATCTTTTTTGCAACTTGTGCAGCTATTGGATATAATGTTTTGATATTTTTTGTATTGATAATTATCTTTGTATTTTCCGGTTTAAACCCTAACGCAATAAAATCAAGTGCATTTTCAAGTGCAAATTCATATGTTTTTTCTAGAGTAAGATCCTGTTTCGCATAAAATTTTTCATCATCTGTTAGCTGAAAGTAGATGTTTACTCCAAACTTATCTTGTAGCCATTTACAAAAAACCCATGGAACTAGGTGACCAATATGCGTATGACCTGAAGGACCTCTTCCTGTATAAAGGAAGAATTTTTTACCCTTTTGATAATCATCTAAAATTCTATTAAATTCTCTATGTGAGAAAAAAATTCCTCTTCTTAACATATAATGTGATTCATTTGTAAATTTATCAATTTTTGATATTAGTTCAGGAGTAATTTTTTCAGTTCCAAATCTTTTAATTAATTTTTCATAGTCTATATCGCCCTCAACATTCCATGGTGTTACAATAAAATCGTCTGATGGCATTCATGTTTGACTTTGATTTAGCGTTAAAAAGTCTTTTTTACCAAATCGTTGTTTAAAGTTAGTTAAGATAATTTAATTAAGTCTTTTAGGGACGAAGAACTATTGTCTCAAGTTCTTCATGATATTGAAAAGAAAATTATCGAAGTTTTAAAATCTAAACCAAATCAAACAACGGAACAACTCTCTGAAATTACAGAATTATCAATTGATCAGATTAGACGTGGAATAGAATGGCTTAGATTAAAAGATCTAGCTGAGATTTCAGAATCGACAAAAAAATCTGTCAGCCTTGGGAAAAATGGACTAGAAGCATTCAGAAATGGATTACCTGAAAGAAAATTAATTAATTTGGTTCATGATTCACCAAAAAACTTTGATGAAATTCGTAGTAATTTATCTGGTTTAGGATTTAATGCTGCAATTGCTAATGCAAGAAAAAACGGTTGGGTTAAAATTGAAAAAACTGAATCTGGTCAAATAATATCAAAAAAAGAGGAAGCAGTTGAAACACCAGAGGAAAAATTACTTTCTTTCATAGGAGAAAAAAATGTTTCAGATGAAGAAATTGAAAATAAAATGGCATTGAAATTTTTAATGAATAGACCAGATTTTATTATAGAACATGAGGAAACAACAAAATCAATTTCACTTTCTAACAAGGGAAAAGAGATTGATTTTAAAAAAGCTGATAGTGGTGCAATAGACGTTGAGGCAAATGTACCTATCATATATCCAGCAAGAATTCATCCACTAAAAGACGTAATTAATGAAATTCGTGAGACTTTTGTTAATTTAGGATTTACAGAAATTTTTGGCGATCTTTCACAACCAAGCTTTTGGAATTTTGATGCATTATTTACACCACAGGATCATCCAGCAAGGGAAATGCAGGATACATTTTATCTAGAAAATCTTAACGCAGAAAAATTTGCGTCACCAACTCAGATTAAAAATGTGTCATCATCTCATAAAAATGGCTGGAGGTATCTATGGGACATACAAGAGGCAAAAAAAATGGTATTACGAACGCATACAACATGTGTTACAATAAAACATCTTGCAGAGAATAAACCTAATGAAGCAAGAATTTTTTCTTTAGGAAGAGTTTTTCGAAATGAAAAAGTTAGTTACAAACACTTAGTTGAATTTAATCAGGTTGAGGGAATTGTAATTGGGAAAAATGCTACATTGAGAGATTTAATGGGAATTCAAAAAGAATTTTATAGAAAAATTGGTTTGACTAAGGTAAAATTTTGGCCAACATTTTTTCCATATACTGAACCATCATTACAAACAATGGTTTATAATGAAAAACTTGGTAAGTGGGTGGAATTATTTGGTATGGGAATATTTAGGCCAGAAGTCACAAAACCACTAGGAATCACTAAACCAGTTTTAGCTTGGGGTGGTGGAATTGAAAGAATTGCGATGTTAAAATATGGAGTAGATGATGTTAGAGAATTTTACAACAATAATCTTGATTGGTTAAGGAATGCATCAAAATGCCAGTAGTAGAACTAGATCTTAATAGGATTCAAAGACTTGTAGGAAAGAAATCAAATAGAAAAAAAATTCTTGATGTATTACCATTTCTTGGATTAGATATTGAATCACAAGAGGGTGATAGTGTAAGAGTTGAATTTAGTCCTAATAGACCAGATTATTCAACTGACTTTGGAATTGCATTAGGATTACAAGGTCTTTTGGGAATTAAAACTGGAATTTTGAAAACTAATGTAAAGAAAAAAGGTAATTATCAAATTAAGGTTGATCCATCAACTAGTAAGATACGACCTTTTGTAACAGGAATAATTGCAAAAAATGGCTCAATTGATGATGATGCAATTAAACAATTAATGAACATGCAAGAAGATCTTCATTTTGGAATTGGAAGAAAACGAAAAAAATCCTCCATTGGTCTTCATGACCTGGATAAGATATCATTTCCATTAAAGTATACCACAATAGATCGTGAACATAAATTCACACCATTAAATTCTGATACAGAAAGCACAATTTCAGAAATTCTTCAAAATACAGATGTTGGACAAAATTATGGTAATATTCTAGGTCAATCCTCTAAAATTCCAATTATTCTTGACACGGATGGAAATACTATATCATTCCCACCAATAATAAATTCTGCTTTAACCACCGTTACATCAGAAACAAAAAATATTCTAGTTGAAGTCACAGGTATTGACAAGCAATCTGCTGAAGATATGTTGGCAGTTGTTACTGCAGTTCTTGAAAATGCAGGGTTTGAAATTTATCAGTTAAAGATCTCAGGTTCAAAAAATTCAACACCAACTTTAGCCTCACGATCAATTACAATAGACAGTGATCTCACTAATAGAATTCTAGGTCTTAATTTGTCCCCATCATCAATCATATCATGTCTTAAAAAATGCAGATTAGATGCAAAATTAAAAAATAAACGAATTGAGTGTAGTATTCCTAGATACCGTTTTGATATTTTTGGTCCAATGGATTTAGTTGAGGAAGTAGCATTAGGTTATGGCATTGATAATCTCGACCCTACATTACCTGTGTCCCAAAACATAGGATCAAAACATTCTATCACTGAGAAATTAGATAATTCTAGCTTGGTAATGGTTGGTTTGGGTTTTATTGAAGCATTGAATTCCAGTCTAACTAGTAAACAAATTTTGTATGAAATGACAAATAAAAATTCTTCAGATATTATTTCAGTTACAGGATCAAAAAGTCAGGATCATACAATCTTAAGAGATTCAATAATACCAGGGTTATTGGAAAATTTATCAAGTAACGTTCACGAAACATACCCACAAAAATTATTTGAATCGGGAATAATTTTTTCAAGGGATTCTCCAATAAAAGAGTCAATAAATCTATCATGTGTTAATGCATCAAAAAATACAAATTTTTCAGACATGAAGGCAGTTTTACAATCATTTCTACGGACTAGCTTCAATCTTGAATGTGAAACAAAAACAACATCTGATAACACGTTATTTACGAATGGTAGAGTAGCAAATATTGTAATCAATAATCAGAATTTTGGTCAAATAGGTGAGATAGATTCTAGTATTCTTGAAAATTTTAGGGTTAGAACAAACGTTACTGCATTTGAACTAACATTATCTGGATTAATATTTGATTAATTCTAATTCACCTTGCCCAATCAAGAGAGCATGCACACAGACGGATTAGGATGATATAGATCGTAATGATTCACATGATTTCTAATTCACCCAGGTGTGTTACATATGGGCATTCCCCGGTTTCAGAGCAAAGAGGAGGGTTAGGCTAATACCTATGACTTTTTGTGAGTCAGAACCGGGGAACATTATTTAAAAACTAAAAAACTAAATTCAACTCTTCAATGTAACTTAACATGGTAAATTATTGGCTTGCAAAACAAGAACCAACTGGTCCACGTGGTTATAATTTTTCTAAATTAGAAAAAGAAAAGAAAACTGTTTGGGATGGGGTTCATAATAATCTTGCATTAAAACACATTCGCAATATGAAAAAATCCGATCAAGTTTTGTTCTATCATACTGGGACTGAAAGACAGGTTGTTGGAATTATGACAATAACAACCAATCCATATTCAAATCCAAAAGAAAAAGAACAAAGGTTTGTTGTTGTTGATGTTAAATTCAAAAAACGTCTAAAAAATCCTGTAACATTACAGGAAATGAAAAAACAAAAAAAATTCAAAGACTGGGAATTACTAAGAATATCTCGTCTTTCCGTAATGCCAGTTCCAAAATTAATTTGGAACGAAATTATAAAGATGTCTCAAAAATAATTTGGGAATGATAGCTCTAATTATATACCATCATTGTATTTGGATACTATGGCAACAGCATATGTGCTCATAAACTGTGAACTTGGCTCTGAGGAATCAATAATTTCACAATTGAAAAATCTAGATGGTGTTAAAGAAGTACATGGTACTTTTGGCGCATACGATATCTTGGCAAAAATTGAATCTGGTACTGTTGAATCACTACGTGAAACAATTACTTGGAAGATTCGAAAAATTGAAAAGATTAGATCTACATTAACACTAATGGGTATTGAAGGTCAAACCTAACAATATCCTTTTTCTGACATGCTTCTACATTTTATTTTTGTAATCAAAGATACAGATCTTGGTAAGCGTGATAAAGAATTTGAATACGTTAAACAAATGGCAAATTTTTATCAAAAATGGATTAAAGAAAAATTTTCAATAGAATTTGATATAAAATGTGATGAAATGATTACAAAACCTAGAAAATTCTTTCAAAGATTAGATACACATAGTTTGGCACAGGATCATAAACAAAGAGACAAAGATACATATCATTTCTATTTATGTCATTTCAGACCATTGTGGACAGATTGTACTTGTGAGGGATATCATGCAGAAAATTTTGGTATGATAAAGTGGGTAATACCAGAGGATCCAAATAATACAACATTTTTGGCGCAAAGAAATTGTGTTGTTGTATCACACGAGTTGTGCCATGAATTACTTCGTCAAGTAAAATATAAGCGGTATATAGAGGATGTTCATGATATTTGGACACAGCATTATTTCAATGATCTTTCATTTGAAAACTATGATCAACATTTCGAAAAAACTTTAGAAGAACCTTTTTTTCAAACTATTGATATATCATCATTCACGTTAAACAAAAATTAACATTTTGTAACAGAATAGATTCTATTTTCAAAGTTTGCAGTTTTGAATTCTAACTTTTGTTCAGGATCTTGGTTTCTTGATTTACTCAAATTCTCCAATTCAACAAGTGCATCACCTCTAAAACCTACCGAAGAACCATAAATTCCATCAATAATCTGTGTTCCATGTTCACCATTTTTTACATCATCACATGTTTGGTAGAATTTTATGACATCTTTTTTATTTACAGGATGACCAGTGGCCTTTTTAAAAGCAATTGCGATGTACATACCATTACTTTTTACTGCTACAGGAATCTTATGGTTTTTTCCAGATTTTCCAGGTATTATTTCATTGATTACAAGTTCACATTTATGATACATACTTGAAACATATGCATAGAATCTATACTGTGCGTATTTCCCCTTTGTATCTTCTGCACAATCAACAAACACTTTGTGTAGTAATTCCAGAGATTTATCATTCATACTCAAAAGGCGATCATCGATTCTTCCTCTCTCAAGCAAACTTGATTCACAGTCTTTTGCTATTAGTTTTAGAATTAAATCAGGTAGATTGTAATTCTTTAAAGATGCAACAAATGCACCAGCTTGTGTCATACCAAAACTTGGAAATCCCTTATTAGCCAACTAAAACACCATAACCACATCAATTTTATCACAAAATCTTTGTAAAATATACACTTCTATAAAAAAGTGGTTTTCTCTTATAATTGTATGTAAAATCTATTTAACAAAATGTCGATTTATAAACAAAAAAGAGTTAATCAAATCATTGTCAAAAATTGAGGTTGAAACAACACTGGAAATGGTTTCTAATGTATATCAGAAACTTGGACAAAATATAACAAAATATAGGAAAACTGTCGATAAACCATTAACACTAACAGAAAAAATACTTGCTGGACATTTAGAAGAAAGTTTTCTTGATAAAATTTTAGATAATGAAATGAATTATGTACTTTTACAACCAGACAGAGTTGCACTACAAGATGTTACAGGACAGATGGTCATGCTTCAATTCATGCAAGCCAATCTAAAATCTACAGTATTACCAACAACAGTACACTGTGATCATCTCATTCAAGCAAGAACTGAAGGAAAATCTGATACAAAGCTTGCAATTCTAGAAAATAATGAGGTATACAAATTTTTAGAATCTGCTTCAAGTAAATATGGTGTAGGTTTTTGGAAACCTGGTGCAGGAATTATTCACCAAGTAGTTCTAGAAAATTATGCATTTCCTGGTGGTTTAATGATTGGTACAGATTCTCATACACCTAATGCTGGTGGGTTAGGTATGTTAGCAATTGGTGTTGGTGGTGTTGATGCAGCCGAAACAATGGCTGGAAGTCCTTGGGAATTATTGTTTCCAAAACGAATAGGTGTATATCTTAAAGGCGAAATGAACGGTTGGACTTCACCAAAGGATGTAATATTATGTGTGGCAGGACAACTAACAGTTTCAGGTGGAACTAATTCTATAATAGAATATTTTGGTCCTGGAACAAGTTCAATTAGTTGTACTGGTAAAGCAACAATTACCAATATGGGAGCTGAAATTGGTGCTACAACATCAATATTTCCTTATGATGAAAGAATGGAAGTGTATCTTAAATCTACGGGAAGAGAAGAAATTGCAGAACTTGCAAACAAGTACAAACATCATCTAATACAAGATCCTGAAATTGAACAAAACCCTGAAAAATATTTTGATCGAGTAATTGAAATTGATCTTTCAACACTTGAACCACATATTGTAGGTCCACATACACCTGACCTTGCTCGACCAATATCTAAATTAGCAGAGGATGTAAAAAATAATAATTATCATGATCCTATATCAGTCGCATTAATTGGTAGTTGTACAAACTCATCTTACGAAGATATGTCTAGAGCTGCAGATTTAGCAAAACAAGCAAAATCAAAGGGAATCAAAGCAAAAATACCTCTTCTTGTAACTCCAGGCTCTGAAAAAATTAGGGCTACGATTGAGAGGGACGGTCAAATTGATTCATTAAAAACTATTGGCGCAACAGTTCTTGCTAATGCATGTGGTCCATGTATTGGTCAATGGCATAGACCTGAACTAAAACCTGGAAAAAAGAATACCATAGTAACATCATATAATAGAAATTTTCCAGGACGTAATGACGGAAAGCGTGAAACAATGAACTTTATTGCAAGTCCTGAACTTGTAATTGCATTATCACTTAGTGGAAGTTTATCATTTAATCCTCTTGAGGATTCCCTTACTAGCCATGATGGGGTAACGTTCAAACTCGAACCACCAAAAACTGCACCTGATGTTCCAAGTAACGGTTTTGTAAATATCACCGACATCTATAACCCTCCATCAGAAACCCCCGATGATGTTCAAGTCTTGATTGATCCAAATAGTGATAGACTGCAAAAACTTGAACCATTTCCTGCTTGGAATAAAAAAGATTTCGATAATATACCTATACTAATCAAGGCTAGAGGAAAATGTACAACCGATCATATTTCACCTGCTGGTCCATGGCTGAGATTAAGAGGTCATTTGGAAAAGTTAAGTGATAATCTCTTGCTAGGAGCAGTTAATGCGTTTAATGATGATATTGGTAAAGTTAAAAATCCATTAACAGGATCGAGTGAATCATGCTCTGATACTGCACGACATTATAAGAAGGAAAAAATTAATTGGATTATAGTTGGTGACGATAATTATGGTGAAGGTAGTAGCCGTGAACATGCTGCAATGACTCCAAGATATCTTGGATGTGTTTCTGTTATTGCAAAAAGTTTTGCAAGAATACATGAAACAAATCTAAAAAAACAGGGCGTTCTTGCTTTAACATTTGAAAACAGTGATCAATATGATAAAATTCATGAAGATGATAGAATTTCTATAATAGGATTAAATGAATTCTCTGAAGGAAATCCAGTACCATGTATTGTAAAACATTCAGATGGAACATCTGATACAATTCGATTAAATCATTCCTACAGTACATCTCAAATTGAGTGGTTTCAACAAGGTTCAGCAATGAACGTTCTACGGGGAAAACAACAAAATTAATTGGAACGTGGGGCCGATCGGAATCGAACCGACGACCTACGGGTTACTACAGCTCCAAACTCACATCATCTTTTTATCAGTAGCTTGAATTAACCTCTGGAGCCCTTAGCGGTGAACTTCGTAGTCACTGTCGCCCTACCAGGCTGGGCTACGACCCCACAAATTAAAACAGTATAGCTTGAATTTTAAGTTATTTTATGAAAACTTAAGTGGAATTTTTACAAGAAAACCATATGGTAAAGCCGATCCTAATGATTTTTTTTGCAATACCAGTTATTTTGGCTGGAGTAATTGCAATACCATTAATCACTTCTATTGAAGTACCGGTCACTGCTGTGGATAAATTCGATGTGATTGAAATTGAATACACAAAACATAATCTTACAAAAGTTTCATTTGGAGTTACAGAAAGAATGGTATCTGAAAAATCAGAGATTTTAATCATTAAAAATAATGGTGATGTGATCTATACAGTAATTGAAGATGGAATAGCTAAACCCAACATATCATCAAAAATAGCTGAAGATAAAAAAACTAGAATTACTGCAATGATTAAAGAAACAGGATTCATGGCAATTCCTACAGACTCATTTTTGATTAATAATAATATAGATAAATATCTAAAATCCAATGTTAAAATAACTCTTAATGGAAAAACTACCCAAATTTTTTGGCCAGAACAAGATGCTACTGAGCAATTAATACCACCAATTATTACATACGTGGAAACCGAACTAGATTCTATAATAAACGAAATAAGGAATTAAATAATCTCAAATACAAAATAGAGTATGATTCCATTAGCTGGAGATATCAAAAATTCTGAAGGAAGAATTGATGAAAATATGGATTCTTGGGAAATAACTCGTGGGACATCAACCCTAAAACGCGGTTTTGCTCATATGCTAAAGAATGGTGTTGTTATGGATGTAACAACAGTTGAGCAAGCACAAATTGCTGAAGATGCTGGTGCAGTTTCTGTAATGGTTCTTGATAAACTTCCTTCAGATGTAAGAAAAGCAGGTGGAGTAGCGAGAACAGCGAGTATTAGAGTTATTCAGGAAATAATGGATAATGTAACAATTCCCGTTATGGCAAAATGTAGGATTGGTCATGTTTACGAGGCTAAAGTTTTGGCTGAAGCTAATGTTGACATGATTGACGAGTCTGAGGTATTAACACCCGCAGATGAGAATCACCATATTTGGAAATGGGATTATACTACACCATTTGTAAATGGTGCAAGATCTTTGGCTGAAGCATTAAGACGTGTTGAAGAGGGTGCTGCAATGATTAGAACAAAAGGTGAACCTGGTACAGGAAATGTTGCAGAAGCTATACTACATATTAAAAAAGTAAATGATGAGTTAAGAACAATAAAAGCAATTTTTGATTCAGGCGATAAGCAGGATCTAGTAAAAATTGCAAGAGATTTTCGTGTGTCTTATGATTTAGTAAAGGAAACTGCAAAGATTGGAAGATTACCAGTGGTAAATTTTGCAGCAGGTGGAATTGCAACTCCAGCTGATGCAGCTTATTTAATGTCATTAGGATGTGATGGAATTTTTGTTGGTTCAGGTATATTCAAGGCAGATGATGCAAAAGAAAGAGCACGTGCTGTTGTATTAGCAACTACTTTCTGGGAAGATGCTGACGCAGTTAAAGAGGCACAGAAATTAATTAATGAAAAACAATCAATACTTGGGCTTGACGTAAAAAATCTTGAATTAAAAATGCAAGAACGTGGTGGATCAGCATAACTGATCTTAATATAGGAATTCTTGCATTACAGGGTGATGTTACGGAGAATTTTATATCTACAATGGCTGCCTTGAATGATCTTGGTTTGGATGGATCTGTCAGTCAAGTTAAAACCCCTGATCAAATTTCAAAACTTGATGGATTGATAATACCTGGTGGTGAAAGTACAATGATGGGACAACTTTCCTTAGTTAATGGCGCATTAAAGAAGGTAAAGGAAAAAATAGAATCAGGAATGCCAGTTTTTGGGATTTGCGCTGGAATGATTTTACTTTCTAAAAACTCTAAGGATCGTGTAGTTGGAAAAACTGAACAACCACTATTAGATTTACTTGATGTGGAGATAGAACGAAATTCTTTTGGTAGACAAAAGGATTCTTTTGAGGCACAAATTTCTCTCGAACCTATTGGAATTTCGTCATTTCAGGGCATATTTATTCGTGCACCATCAGTACTAAACACTGGTTCTGGGGTAGAGACAATATCAAAATTTAATGAAAAGACTGTTGCAGTAAAACAAGGAAATATGATTGCCGCAGCATTTCATCCAGAGTTGACTTCTGATACTTCTTTGCACAAGTATTTTGTTAAAATGATTCAAGAATCAAAATTAAAGTAATTATTTTAGATTGTGCATAGCAATAAGATCATTTTTTACCAATTCTAGTTCTTCTGGAACCTTCATTTCTATAGAATCCTTTAGACTGAGAGATTTTGTCTTTTTTTCATTCCAAACTTTGGAGTTAAACTCTATAATTTTCTGTGTATATTCAGTTAGATCATCAGTTAATTCTTCATCTACTTGTAATTCTTTATGAATACTATTTTTTGAATAGAGAGTTTGCCATAGATAATCAGTAATAAATGGTGTGATGGGTGCAAGAAGTTTAAGAATTGTTGACAAAACTTTGTGAAGTGTGTAAATAGCCGCATCTCTCTCTTTATCAGAGAAATTTATTCCATATGCTCTAGCCTTTGCCATTTCAATATAATGCGCAGCAAAAATATTCCATGTAAATTCTCTAATAGCAATTGCTGGAATAAAGAAGTTATATTCATTGAATCCTTTTTTACATTCTTTCACAAGTTTACCCAACTCAGAAATAATCCATTTGTCTGTATGAATTAATTCCGCTGATTCAATTGTTGGAAAGCTAGAAAGAAATCTTGATACATTCCAGAGTTTACTAAGAAATTTCTTTGTAGATTCAATTTTTTGTTCAGAACACCTAAAGTCATATCCATGATTAACTTCGCTTGCACTCCAAAATCTAAAAGTGTCAGCTCCAAATTTTTCAATTATTGGAAGAGGATCTAATGCATTACCTTTGCTTTTACTCATCTTCATGCCTTTCTCATCCAATCCGTAGCCCATTATCCATGCCTCAGACCACGGTTTTTCTCCAGTAAGTTTTTCACATCGTAAAAGTGTGTAATACAGCCATGTCCTAACAATATCTTTTGCTTGTGGTCTAATACCTGTTGGATAAGTTCTTTTGAAAAACTCCTCATCTTTTTTAAATTTTGAAATAAATAATGGTGAAACACTAGAATCCATCCATGTATCAAATGTTCTTTCCTCTCCTACAAATTCTATAGAATCACATTTTGCACATTTTTGTGCAGGGCATGTATCTTTCCACGGCCTATAATATTTTCCTGGTTCAGGTATGTAAGGCTCTGAACATTTTTTACAATACCATATTGGTATTTCTGTTCCATAAAACCTTCTTCTGGAAATTGGCCAGTCAATAGATATTGATTCTAGCCAATTCATGAGAATTTGTTTGTGCATATCTGGGTAAAATTTAATCTGATTACCGAGATCTTTGATTTTTTCAACTGATTCTTTTTGTTTTAGGTAATATTCCTCCATTGGAATAATTTCAATTGGTATTTTACTTCGTTCGGAAGTTGGAGTGCGATGAGAGATTTCTTCAATCTTTTCAACAAAACCACTATTTTCTAAATCCTCAGTAATTTTTGTACGTGCTTGTTTTGGTTTAAGCCCAGTATAATCACCAGCAACTTCAGTCATTCTTCCATCAAGTCCTATTGCCACTACTTCCTCAAGATTTAGTTCTCTAAATAGTGCAACGTCATTTTGATCACCATAGCTACAAACCATTACAGCCCCAGAACCAAATTCCATTTGTGCTGAATGATGAGTTTTAATTTCAACTTCTTGATTTGATATTGGTACAATGATTTTTTTACCAACAAACTGTGAATATCTTTCATCTTCTGGATTAACAATCACAGTTTTACATGCACACAAAAGTTCAGGACGTGTACTAGCAATAATTATCTCGGTCTGTTCATCTTTAATCTTAAATTTCATATGAACAAGTTTTGTTGGAATCTCTTGGTATGTTATTTCAGCATCAGCAATTGTTGTTCCTGTAACCCAATCGTAGTTATTAGGTCGTGTAGCAAGGTAGATTGAACCATTCTTCCATAGTTCAATGAATGTTGCTTGTGTTAACGTTCTATATTCTTCAGAATCAGTCCTGTAGTAGTTATCAAAATCACAACTTAGTCCTAAACCTTTCATGATTTGAATCATTTCTGCTTCAAGGTCATTCAGTGCATCTTTACATAAATCAAGAAATTTACCTCTTTCAGTTTCACGCATTCTAATATCATGTTTTTTCTCAGTGTAGAGCTCAACTGGTAAACCATTTCTATCAATTCCAATTGGAAAGTAAACATTCTTTCCAATCATACGTGCAGTTCTTGCAATCATATCAATTTGCGCATAATGTGATGCAGCTCCAATATGCCATGGTCTACCTGATGGGTATGGTGGTGGTGTATCTATTGTATAGCCATCAGAGTCAGATTGAAATTCGTATAGTTTTGAGTCATACCATTTTTTTCTTATAGCTTTCTCTATCTTAGGATCCCACACTTTCTCCTGAATTTTTGGTTCCATTTCTAAAGCGAATTGAGTATCTTTGCAAGATTAATATCATTTTCAGTTATTCCGCTTGCATCATGAGTCATTAGATCAATTACAAGTTTGTTGTAAACATTAAACCATTCTGGATGATGATTCATTTTCTCTATATGCATAGATGCCCTAGCCATAAACCCAAATGCTTCATTGAAATCTGAAAACTCAAACTCTTTATGCAATTTTCCATTTACAACTGACCAACCATCTAAATCATTTAATTCTGCTTGAATTTGCTCATCTGAAAGCTTTGTTAGTCCCATAGAGTTAGTCATTAATGTTAATTAATAAATTATCCAGATTACCCCATTTAGAATATATGAATAATCAGTTACTAACAGAAATACAACAAGCGATAAAAAATACTGTAAAAGATGAGAAAATTGGTATTGCATTCTCTGGTGGAGTTGATAGTACACTAATGGCAAAACTTCTAGTCGATCTTGGTTATAATATACATCTCTTGACTATTGGGTTTAATGATTCCCATGACATTAATTTTGCTAAGGAAGTCAATGAAATTCTGAAATTACCACATTCTATTTTAGAAATTGAGCCTGAGAAATTTAAAAAAATTAGCGAAAAAATTCATGATTTGATTAATACAGACAATCTTTCTTGGAATGAGAACTCCATTGCATTTTATTATGTTGCAAAACTTGCAGATGAAAACGAAATCAAGACAGTTGTTACTGCTAATGGTGTTGATGAATTATTTTGTGGTTACAACTCATATAGGGAGGCAATTGAAATTGGTGAAGATAAAGTCATGCAAATGATGGATGAGAAACTAAAAAATGAAAAAGATATGATGATTGCCGTTAATGATGTAACTGTTGAATTTAATGTAAAAATATTACAACCACTTTTGGATTCAAATTTTATAACATATGCAAAGAAAATTCCAATTTCTGAAAAAATTCATGGGTCAGATGATATGAAGAGAAAACATATAATTCGTAAGTTGGCTGTTGATTGTGGTGTACCAGAAATCTCTGCACACAAACAGAAAAAGGCGTTACAATATGGTTCTCAAATCCACAAATCTTTGTTAAAATCTAGGAAAATTTCTTAGCATTTATTTTTACATGCTTGTAGACATTATCAATTATTATTGATGATGCCCCCAAGTGTTTTTCGGGAATAAATATTGATTTTATTTCACTATCTGAGAGACTAGATGAGATTATCTTATCATTTTTTATTGCGTCAATGTAGTTAATTCCTTTTTTATGAGCATCAAAAGCAACTCGTTGAACATCACGATATGCTTTGAATCTAGGTATTCCTTTTTTGATTAGTGCCTCCAGCACAAACTCTGCAAAAATTTGTCCTTTTGTTATATGCAAATTTTCTTTTACACGCTTAGTATCTACTTGTAAATTCCCAATTATTTTTAGCATGGTTTCTATCATTTCATCAAGAAGAATAGATGACATTGGAAGAATAAATCGTTCATTTGCTGAATTTGACAAGTCCCTTTCATGCCATAATGGAATGTTCTCAAATGATATGTTGATCTGGCTTCTTAGAAGTTTTGATAATGAAGAGATTCTTTCGCTTTTTATTGGATTTCGCTTGGTAGGAACTGCACTACTACCCATTTGACCTTTCTTGAAATGTTCTGACACTTCTCTAATTTCTGTTCTTTGTAGATTTCTAATTTCAATTGAGATTTTTTCTAGTGTTGCGCCAAGCAGTGATAATTGGAAAATATACTCAGCATATCTTTCTCTAGGAATAATTTGTGTAGTCACTTTAGCTGGATACAAAGAAAGTTTTTTTGCAACACGATCCTGAACTTTAATTGCATTTTTACCCATTAAAGAGCCTGTACCAACAACACCAAGTGTTTTACAAATTAGAATTCTCTTTTTAATCTCATCTAATCGTTCAAGATGAGTAGACATTTCAGCTGCCCAATTTGCAAATTTTAGTCCAAATGAAATAATACTTGCATGCTGTCCATGAGTTCTACCAACAGCTGGCACATTCTTGTATTTTAGAGCATTTTTAGCAAGTAGTATAGACAGTTTTGAGACCTTTGGTTGAATAATGTTAATGGCATCTCGCATCTGCATGGAGTTACTGGTGTCAACTAGATCATTACTTGTAAGACCATAATGAATCCATGGTCTTGATTCTTTTTTACATTTTTCTGCAAGTGATTCAACAAGTGCAGCAGTGTCATGATCACTTTTTGCTTCTAACTGTTTAATTCGTTTGGCAGTGATCTTTCCTGATTTTGCAGCTCTTGCAATATCTTTTGCAATAGATTTGGAGATCAAGCCAATTTCACTTTGTGATAAAGCCGCAGCGGCTTCAATTTCTAATTGATAATCAATCTTTTTTTGCTCTCTAAAAATATCAAGCATTTCTTTTGTACCATAGCGACCTGTGTCAATTGGTAAAATAGACAATAATTATAGTAAATTTATTACAAAAATAAATCTATGTCTTAGTAAACAAAATTAGAATTTGCACCATCAAAATTAATGACCACACCTGAAAGATATTTTATGTTGTTTTCAACTATTGATTTTACAAAATCACCAATTTCTTGAGGTTTTCCAAGTCTTTTCATAGGTAGAGTTTTTGCAAAATTTTCTACATCATCAATTAGTTCCTTTGTTCTATCAGTATTAATTGGACCAGGAGCAATATTGATACAGCTTACTTGTCTATTTGCAAATTCTTTACTCAAAATTTTAAAGACGCTTGAAAATGCAGCACGATAAGCGCTTGATATAATGAGCTTCGAAGTTGGTTCTTTTATCACGTTTGATGAAATTAGAAATATGTATCCATTATCATTAATTTTGAGTTTTTGTAAAAGCAAACAAAAACCCAAAAATAATTGATTATGATAATGATTCCAATCTTTCTCTGTGATAGAAAAAAATTCTTTTGGATCTGGTCCACCAGTGTTTAATACTAAAATATCAGTTTCCTTATATTTTTCAACAAACTCTGATACGCTATCCAAATTTGACGTATCGAGATCATTTTTGGAGGTTGCAATAACATCAAGATTAATTGATTTTAATGAATCACTAATTGCTTTTCCAATTCCTCTAGAACCACCCAAAACTATTGCTTTTGTCATAGATTATCATGAATTTTATTTCATTTTAATCTAGTGTAAATTGCCTTCAATTATGATTTAAATTATAAGAAAGTGTTTCAAATCTAAATGGCAGATCTTACGCCCAAAAAAATTGGTGATATGACATATCAAATCGATGTAGATTCTTCTAAGGGAATGCATGTTCCTGTTACAATTTATGCTGATCAAAAACTAGTGGAAAAAATGGTTGCTGGTAGAACAATTCAACAAGCAATTAATGTTTCAACTATTCCTGGAATTCAAAAGCACTCGATTGTTTTACCAGATGGTCATGAAGGATATGGATTTCCGGTTGGTGGAGTGGCTGCTATGGATGCAGAAGAAGGAATGATCAGCCCTGGTGGAGTTGGTTATGATATCAACTGCGGTGTTAGACTTGTCAAAACTAATCTTTCAGAAGATGATGTAAGACCAAAACTTAAGGATCTTGTAACTGATCTTTTCAAATCAATTCCTTCAGGAGTAGGTTCGAAAGGTGCTGTTAGATTGAGTCCATCACAATTAGACGAGGTTTTAGTTAAAGGAGTTAGTTGGGCAATTAATCAAGGGTATGGTACAAATGATGATGCTGATGTATGTGAAGAAAATGGACAGATAGCAAACGCTAATCCTAACAAAGTCTCTGAACGTGCCAGAAAACGTGGGGCACCACAATTAGGGAGTCTTGGTTCAGGAAATCATTTTCTCGAAATACAAAAGGTTGCCGAGATTCATGATGAGGAAGCTGCAAAAAGAATGGGTATTGAGAAAGATAGTGTTACAATATTGATCCATTGTGGTTCACGCGGATTTGGCCACCAAGTTTGTAGTGATTATCTTAGAATTTCTGAACAAGCACAGAAAAAATACAATATTGATCTACCTGATAGAGAATTAGCATGTGTACCAAATAAATCAGAAGAAGGTGAATCTTATAGAGAGGCAATGTTTGCTGCCCTAAATTTTGCATGGAGTAATAGGCAGATGCTTACACATTGGACAAGGAAATCTTTTGAAAGGGTTTTCAAACAATCAGAGTCAGATCTTGATATGAAATTAATCTATGATGTTGCACATAACATAGCAAAGGTTGAAAAACATAAAATTGATGGGAAATTGAAATCAGTAGTAGTACATAGGAAAGGTGCAACAAGAGCATTTCCAGCTAACCGAGATGAAGTTCCTTTAAAATATCGTGATCTTGGGCAGCCAGTTTTAGTTCCTGGATCAATGGGAACTGGAAGCTGGATATTACTAGGAAAGGAAAATTCAATGGATGCTAGTTTTGGTTCAACAGCGCATGGAGCAGGAAGAATGATGTCACGTACAAAAGCAAGGCGAAACTTTACTGAAGATCAAGTAAAAAAATCACTTAGTGATAAGGGTATTTTTATCAAATCATTAACTCGAGATGGTGTGGTTGAAGAAACCCCAGAAGCTTACAAGGATGTTGACGCTGTAGTTAACGTTTCTCATGAACTTGGTATTGCAACTAAAGTTGCAAAACTTGTTCCTATAGGTGTGATTAAGGGATGAGTGAAGAAGATAAAGAATTAGAAATTCTTAAAGCTAAAAGATTAGCAGAAATGCAAAAAAATCTCTCTAATCAGGAAAAACAAAAAGAAGAAAATACAGAAAAGAATACCAAAAATGTAAAATCTTCAAGAGAATATGTTCTAGATAAATTAGGACATAGGGGGCTTGAGGTTTTAGAGACAGCAGAATTCCAGTTTCCAAATCAGACTAGGATTGTAATAGAAAAATTAGGTGAGCTTATTGTAGCAGGTGAAATAAATGAGATACTTGATGGTGGGAAATTACTCATGTTATTCAGGTCAGTTGGAATTAGTGTGAGGTTAGATAATAAGATCAATGTTGAAAAAGATGGAAAATTTGTCTCTATTACGGATAAATTTAAGGATAAGTCCGGAAAATCACATGATGAATAATGACTTACATCTATGAGGCTGCTACAACAAAATACGATGATGATAAGCTTCTTTTAAGAAAAACTATGGGTAAATTACAGAATATATGTAAAATTTCTGATGGATACATGCTAGAAGAGCCTGTATCTAAATTTGGATGGTCATTCTTTCAAATGTTAATGAAGACAAATTTTCATTTAGCCATTGAAGAAGAATTTTCTGATATGATAAAGAAATCTAAAGGTAGTAAACCACAAGAAAAATTTACAGATTTTTTATTAAGTTATTTAGAGAATGATGGTTGTAAAATAAAATTAAAACTTCTTGAATTTAACTAAACCCTTCTTCCTCTCTTTCCACCTTTCTTTCTAGTTGTGTCATGAGGAATTGGCGTTACATCGTCAATTCTACCTATCATAAATCCACCTCTTGCTAAGGCTCTAATTGCAGCTTGTGCACCAGGACCTGGAACCCTAGATCCTACACCACCAACTGCTCTTACTCTAATATGTAAATTAGTGAAACCTTTTGCTTTAGCTGACTCAACAACAGTAGTTGCTGCTTTCATTGCAGCAAAAGGCGATGATTCATATCTATCAGCATTTACATGACATCCGCCAGAGCTAATTGATACAGTTTCTCCACCAGTAAGATCTGTAATATGGATTATAGTATTATTATAACTACTGTAAATATGTGCTATACCCCATTTCACAGCTGTGTCTTTTTTTGTAATTTCTTTATTTTCTGTTTTAGTTTGTTCAGAAGGTTCTGTTGATGTTTCGCTTGTGGAACTATTTTCAACTTCAGTTTTTACTTCTGTTTCAGCAGTAACTGCCTTCTCTTCTTTTTCTTCCACATTTGTTACAGTTTCAGACAATATGTACCAGCAATGTTAAGGGTTTAAAAAACATATTTGTTTTTCATTTAATCTTTGTATAACTTTGTTTTACTAATTCAACCATATTGTATTGAATTTGTTTAGTTTTTTCTAAATTGTTCGATTCACATGAAATTCTAATGCTATCTTCAGTATTTGATTTTCTTACTAAAACCCAACTATTTTCATCAATAATTGCCTTTATTCCATCAGCTGTACTGATTTCATCAAATTCATTTTGAAGACTTTGTTTTAACTCATTCATAATTTTATCATGAAATTTAGATTCAATTTTCACTTTTTCTCGAAGCTGATAGTATTCATTAATTAGATCAATAACATCCTCAAATCTTTTACTTTCTAACATTGAAGATACTAATGCACTTGTCAAAATACCGTCTCTACAAAAATTAAATTTTGACAAGATAAATCCAGCACTACTACCTTCACCACCAGCTTCCGAATTGGTTTGTAACATAAGATCAATAACATTGGCTTCACCAACTTTTGATCGCTGCACACTACAACCATTTTGTTTGATATACTTCTCTATGGCAATACTAGTATCAATACTTAGAACAAATTTCTTATATCCTAATTCTATTGCTTTAGCAATTCCTAATCCCAATGTTGCATCAGATGATAATTTTTTTCCATTTCTTACAATGACAACTCTATCACCATCCAGATCATATGCGAAACCAATCTGATTTTTATTACATTCTGAAGTTAAATCAGAAAGACTATCAGTTGTTGGATCTGGACCTCGATTACTTTGTGTTTCATTTAGAATCTTTATGTTGCAACCTATTTTTTGCAAAACTTCTGGTGCTACATTTTTTGCTGCTCCACCACCAATATCTAGTATTACTTCAGGATTTTCTTTTATTGAACCTACTAGATTTATTGCATCAATAACATAATTAGATTCTATAAATTTTTCAGTACCTATTTTTGATTTATCTACAGTCTGATTATTTTTAATTATATTTAGTTCATCTTCATTTAACCCTCTTCCATCAATTATGAATTTTAATCCATTCCATTCAATTGGATTATGAGACGACGTTATCATAACACCTGCACCATATTTTCTAGATTCTCTAAAAACTACAGGTGTTGGTACCATACCTAGATTATAGACTTCAATACCACATTGCATTAATGATGCTACAACATTATTCATCATAATATTTGAGGAAGGTCTTGTATCATAGCCAATTACACATTTTTTAGATTTTACAAGCATAGTGAAATTATTACAATATTTTATAACATCATTTGGTGTTAAATCATCACCAAAAACACCTCTAATACCAGAAATAGTTATCTTCACTGTTAAAAACCAGAAAGGCTTTTTAAAAACTTTAAGTGGAATTGTTCAATGCCTCGATAGCTCAGCCTGGTAGAGCGAACGCCCCGTAAGCGTTAGGTCGCGAGATCAAAGCTCGCTCGAGGCTTAAATTCATTCTACGAAGATTTAGAAAATTTGATTTATTTATTTTGGTTAGCATTATCTAAGAATGACTCAATATCAGTTTCAAGATCCTTTCCTAATCCTTCCCACCAATCATTGATTTCTTTTGTCATGCTCCCTTTCATAGACCCTGATCAATCCTTTATAGATCTGTTGGTTTATCATCTTTAATCTAAACTTCCAGTATTAGCAAAATTATTCCTGTTTTTTCTTTTTTCTCATATAGTTTCTATAAACTATGATTGCTAATGCACCACCAGCACATATCCAAAATACTGGCCATTTCAACTCTGATTCATTTAAACCAAGAAATGAGTAAATAGTCCCCCCAATCAAACCAAGACCAATTAATTCAAGAATTTTTGACATCTATATCAGAAATATATCAAAAAGATATATTGTTTTGTTATATTGAACATTCATGGACAAGTATGCATCTGTGATTTTAGGCTGTATGATTGTTGGTATAGGCATTGCATTTGTGTCACCAGATGGTGAAATACGTGAAGAACCATTTTTCGCATTATTTTGGGCTTCAATAATAGGTGCAATAGCGATTATAATCTATAGTTCGTACAGTGCAAGAAAAAAACAACGCGAAGCTAACAAACAAAGAAAAAAGTTTAAAAAATAATTTTATATTTCTAGACCGAAGGAACCTGCCAAGTCTGAGAATTTTTTATATGATTCAAGATATTGTCTTCCTTTTGGTGTAATTACAAACACATTCTTACCGTCATATTCAATTTTGTTCACAAGACCTGCACCAGTAAGATTACTGATAAATTTCTCTAATCTTGAATGTGAAAGATTTGCTTTAGTTAGTAATGAAGTTGTTTTAATTCCTTCTTGACCAGACTGTTCAGTAGCATACAACATATCAGCTACTATTTGCATACTTGTTCTATACACCATACTATAATACAACCATTTTTTCTCGGATATAAGGGTATTCTTGATTTTGAACGATCAGATAAATAAGCACCACATTAATTTCTGACGTGTCACAAGACATCAAAATAACATGGTTTGACGAATTTTTAGGTGTTGCTTATCGATATTTTGATATTAGAATGAATATAGTATTGATGTTCTCTGAGAGGAAACCAGCAGCTAATCTGTGGATTGAGACAATAAAATGGTGGAATGATCATACAATCAAGATCCGGTTTGTAGAGTCTGGAGATGATTATTGGTTTGTAATGGCTGCTGAATCAAGAAAAGCAAATACTAACATGAACTTTTTCAAAGTTTTACCAAAGTCAGAAAATTATGAACGATTTAAAAAAGGACATGATGGTAGTGCATTTTTACGATTTGGTATTTACAGCAAAAAAGGGTTTGATGAGGTAAAAAAAGATCAAAAGTGTGAATGTGAACATGAAAAAGAAGATCATGAGAAAGAAGATGATAACATATGTATGATAGAAGGTTGTAGTTGTAAAAAGTTTGAAAGTTATCAGGTTATTTTACTAAAAACAATACGAGAATTGAAAAAAACTGTAGTAGATATCAAATTTATGACAGAAGAAGAGGCTAAAGATGATCCATTAACTTGGAATTGTTTAAACCGCCATCAATATTCTGAAAACTAAAATTAATCGTTATTCACTCTTACATGATCGCCAGGATAGTGTTTGGAGATCCTTTCTGAGTAGCATTTACTGCATAACATTCCATCAATTTTCCATTCTTCCATCGGTTTGTATTGAACGTCAATCTTATTCTTACATACTGCACAATTGTTACTCAATATGATTTTGTTTTATTCTCCATATAAAATCATTATGAGAAAAGAAAATGACATTAAATATTACTATAACGTAGAAAGACTTGGTGGGAGTCTGACCAATGTAACCTCCTGCAAGATTTTACAGTGGTTGGACTACTGCCATTTTAGAATAATTAAAGACTAGAAATCGTTTTTTTGATGACATCTATTTCTTCTTGTTCTTGACTTATTTTTCTATCAATTACTTTTAGCATATCTATACTATACACTTGATTTGAAAAGAAGTTATGAGCAGTGTTAGACTCAACAATTTGGTCTTCTACTATTGTATCCCCAAGGAATTTTGTTATAACTCTATCAGTTATTTTTAGAATCTTTGTACACAATCCTACATCACGAATAATTTTTTCAAGACTAGTAATATCCTTCTTGAAATCATCATTTGTTTTTAGAATATTTTTGTGGATAATTCGTGCAGTCACAGCAAGAAAGAGATTATGTGCATATCTCTTGTGTTTGCTTTGAGTATTTTTTCTATCATATCCTAACTCATTTTTGGCATATTCTCGAATAAGATGTGGGAGTAAGAAGTATCTGTAATCACATTCTAAATCATCATCAAAAACAGTCTCATATTTTGCACCAGTTGGAAGATATTTTCCTATTCCACCGTAGACGTCATTTGGTCTTTGTTCAAAATACGAAACAAAAGAAGCAATCGCTGAATCATCTTTAATTCTGTACCTCTCTTTTTTCTCAGGAAGATATCTATTGTAAGTCTCATCTCCACTGAATTTTATTTTTTCTGAGGCTGGAAGGTTTAACCAAGAACCTTGTTGATGTTCATAAAAATAACCTATACTTCTTAGCATATGATGTATTGATAAATGGTAGTCTTCTAGAGATACATAGTCCTTACCTTTAATGGCATTTTGTGAATTCCTGTATTTTGTAATGTTTCTTTGATGCTCCTCATCTTTGGTCTTGATAATAGTAACTTGAACCTCAGCGTCCAAATTGTTTGTTTTCTTTTTCCTATCAAGAATGCTTTTTGTTGTTTGGGCACCATTGACAATTTGTGCACCATTAAGATCCAGTTTTCCATCTTTTATCCTTGAGAAACTATCTACAGTTATAGTAACACCATTATTCCATTCAAAGAAATTATGAGGATTTTCCTGAAGTGTTGTTGCAATTTTTTTATTAATTGATCCTTTTCCTCCTAAGTGTTTTCTAATATTTGATTCATAGATATAATGCTCATTTCTTTCTACGAACTGAGCTAGGTCAATTGCAGAAACAAGACAGATAATTGAATTCTTGTGTTCAAAATTCTTGAGAATTCTTAAACTAGATTTTTGGTCTTTAGCTGGTTTCTTAATCCTTTCCCATAGTGTTTGGTATATTTGCTGTCTACCAATCACTTTCACTTCATTAGTTTCATAGTCATCAGTATTTTGGTCAGTAACGTAAACTAGTTCTACCTTCATGTTTTTCTCGTGAAGATGTCTCCAAAGATATTGTAATTCATCTCGTCTTATCGATGATTGTTCTTTTGCTTTGAATCGTTCTACATCTTTAATGAATTGGTCAATTTCACCATGTGAATGAGATTCACCATATTTTGATTGGAATAATCTGATCCTTTTTTCTGAATCATCTATAACATAAGCATCTATTCCACAATCATAAGCACCGTCAATTATTGCATTTTCTGCAACATCATCTAAAACCTCCTCAACGTTGATCAAATGCCATAAAAGATAGAGATGGCCTTTTTCAACTTCACTTTTTGCTTCTTTCATAAATTCATTGATGCTAGCATCCACTGCATGAGTTGCAAATCCTTCAAGAGGTGCACTTGACATTTCTGCTTGAAGAGCAAGTCCCTCATCACTATAGTCTAAGAGAGTAGCTCTTTTAGAAGTCAATTTTGAAATTTCTGTTTTTTTCTCCTTATCAAGTACTTGGTAATTACGAGATAACCCCCAAGAAACATAAAGAAACGTGGAAGACTAAGAGCATGAAAAAGAAACTCGCTGTTATTGCATTAACTGGTCTGGCTATAATTGCTATAGCATCACAGGTAAATCTGGAAGACAGTACAGAAGAAGCACAAATTGAGACAGTTGAAGAAATTGAAGATGTTATTACAATACCAATAAAAGCAGCACGACCTGCATGTGGTCCAAACTCTGAATGTTATATTCCATCATATCATATTGCAAAAATTGGCGAAACGGTAAGTTGGAAAAACAAAGACTCAGCATTTCATAGTGTAACTAGCGGTTATTACGAAAATCCTGATGGATTATTTGATAGTGATCATTTAGATCCTGACGAAGTATTTTCATACACATTTGAAGAATCAGGAATGTATCCTTACTATTGTACTCTACACCCTTGGATGGCTGGACAGATAAAAGTAGAAAGGTGAGGAAGGGAATCGAACCCCTTTAGATAGGCTTTGCAGGCCCACGCATAACCACTCTGCCACCTCACCGCAATGATACAAACAATCTTTCAAAATTAAACTCTTTAGTTTATTATTTTACAAAAGGCTTGGAGGCTAATTTCACATCCTCAGCTTTTACAGTTTTTCTTTTAGCATGTTTTGACATATCAACAGCGTTTTTCGCTATTTCAGTTGCAATATCTTCTACTATTCTTCTCAATTCATCAGCAGATTCATCGCTAACTCTTTCTGCACCTGATTTTTTTAATATTCTATACATTGCAGAGAGTCCAAGTTCTGAAGATTTCATAAATTTTAACTAAAAAATAACGATAAAAAAGTTTAAGTGAAAAAATATCACTTAGTTAGACATTTCTGCAGACTATTTTAAGAAGAACTATGAATATATAATATGAGTTGGATATTTGATTCTCATATTCATTTATCAGATCCTGAATATCAATCAGACATGGCACAAATCATCAAATCCATGGAAAAACTCAAGATTAAGACATGCTGCGTGTCAATGGATTATGAAACATCACAAAAGACATTAGAAATTTCAAAGATATCAAATCTTATACTTCCATTCATAGGCGTTCATCCTGAAATGGCACAGAATGATATATCAAAAACCATCGAACTAATAGAGAAAAATCATAAAGATATTACTGGAATTGGTGAAATTGGATTAGATAGAACATACATCAACTCTGAGGATCAGTGGAAAAAACAGACTGATGTTTTTAAGAAACATCTAGAACTGGCAGAAAAACTTGGCAAACCAATATCAGTTCATTCAAGAAAAACACTTGAAGAGATATTCGAGATTTTAAATTCATATTCAATAAAGAGAGTTTTATTGCATTGGTTTGATGGAAGAAAGAGTCAGTTACAGAAAGCCATGGATCTTGGTTATTACGTCTCGTTTGGTCCATTATTGCTTTATGCAAACGATAAACAAACACTAATTTCTAAAGCTAGAAGAGACAGGATACTAATTGAAACAGATGGTCCAGTTAGATTTTCTGGATGTTTTGGAATGAAAACCGCACAAATAACCTTCTTACAAAGTATAATTTTTTGTGCATCCAAAATTCTTGGTCTAAAATATAATGAAATGGAGGACGTTTTAGAAAAAAATTCTTTGAATTATCTAGGAATATAGGTATAAAAAACCCTGTAGATTTCCATTGTTTAGTGGATAGAATTAAACGACTTTCAATGGATATCATAAATAATAATACTGATTCATTTGGGACTGATTTTACTGAAAATAAAAGAATCTTAAATAAAATTTCTATAGTTCGATCAAAAGGTCTTAAAAATCAAATTGCTGGTTATATTACAAATTTTATTAAAAAACAAATAAAATTGAAAGAAGGAAAGCAGGATTCTGAACCTGAAGAAAATGAAGTTACAGTTTCTGAACCTGAAGAAAATGAAGTTACAGTTTCTGAACCTGAAGAAAAGGAAGTTACAGTTTCTGCACCTGAAGAAAAGGAAGTTACAGTTTCTGCACCTGAAGAAAAGAAAGTTACAGTTTCTGCACCTGAAGAAAAGGAAGTTACAGTTTCTGATGAATCTGACTAAATTAATTTTACAGTGAAGATTTAGTTGATAACAATAAAACTAATGGGAAGTTTGAAAAAAATCTTTTCAAGTAATCAGTTGAGATTCGAAATGAATGATTCAACAATTCAAGATGTTGTAGATTATCTAATAAAACATCAATCTGGGGATAATAATGATTTTGATGGAAAAAATGTTATGATTGCGGTTAACGGCAGGGATTCATCAGCATTGAATGGTCTAGAAACAATTGTGAAATCAGGTGATACTGTTACTATAATCCCAATTATTCATGGTGGGGCAAATACTCGTATACAATTTAAAATTGGTCAAAATCTTATTGAATTATTTGAGATTTCTAAATCCATAAAATATGATAAAAACTATCTTCAAAAAATTAGGCAGAAATTTCCAAGATTAACAATTCAATCAATATCTTCAGATTATATTTTAAATAAATCTCATGCAAAAAAAATTATCATGTTATCATTAGATGCAAAGAAGAAAAATATTTTATTATCGAAAAAACTCGAAACTGATATTTTATTGAGGTTTGCAGGAATAACACAAATCTCACAGGCAATATCTAATGTTGGCTCCAAAAAAAATCAGAATTTTGTAATAATTGCAATTGGTAAAAAATCAGATTTCAATTTATTATTCAATGAAATTAATAATAATTTGACAAAAAAACCACTAAAAGATAGTAGTATATTTCTAAAAAAATACTTTAGAATTAACCAAAAACAACTTGAATCAGTAGATTCTCTTACACCATTAGAAGACTTGATTGTGGAAAAATCATCAATCTTGGTCTGAGAATTCTCTTTTTATTTTTTGTACACTAAGTATAGAATTTTTTGGAAGTACAGCAATACCAGTTTTACCACCCAAAATCTCAACAAGTATCTCCCAATCAGGTTTTTCTAATGATACTTTATTTGGAATAATCTCCCCAATCTCTGAAATGATTTTGCTAGTACTAAGAGAAGAATTTCTATTTTCTATGGTTATTCTAAAAGTATCATTTGGATTAATTACATTCAATAATTTACTAATTCCTTGTTTAATTACATCTAATTTTGACTCCACAATATCGTGAATTGGAATTAATCTAGAACAGAATCTAATAGACCATGGCTCATCATCAATTTTCTGTTTAAATTTTTCAATAAGTTCAATTGGGTCAGTATTAGCATGAATTATAAAAATTCCTGATAGATCAGTAGATGAAATTTCTGGGTCAGTATCAGTAACGTCTTTGATAAATTCTGAAATTTCTTTTCCAGCCTTTTCTTCAAAGTTTCTTGGACATGTAATAATTAAACTCAAATTGCATCCAAAATCTCTTCTTCTAAAATACTACCAATCCTGATCATAGATAATTTATTATCATTAATTTCAACAATTGTTGATTCACCATCACTATGTATTTTTCCATGATCAATAAGTATATCATAATTTGATAACATTTGATTACAGTCCTTCGAATCAATTAATGATGAATTACCAGATATATTTGCGCTAGTACCAATCAGCAGTTTACATTCTTTCAACAATGATAGTATGCATTTGTTATCAGGAACCCTTACTGCTATTTTATCTGACAAATTCATTGTTTCTTTTAATTTTTCATCTTTTATCTTAAGAACAAGTGTTAGTTTTCCAGGCCAAAATCTATCTGCCAATTTTGATGATTTTTCATCAAAAAAAACTATCTTGTCTAATTCATTCTTTGAATACCCAAGTACAGGAAGAGATTTTTTTTCATCTCTTCCCTTAATTTTGTATATACGCTTAATGGCTTTTGTATTGTATGGATCACACCCAATTCCATAAACCGTATCAGTTGGAAAAATTATGACTCCATCTTTTTGTAATGATTTTTTTGCAATACTAATGCCATCTGAATCACATTTTACTATCAAGATAATTCTGTAAAAACTTCTTAAATAATATAATTTAACATGCTCATTAATTGATTAATAATTCTCAAGATTCAAATGATGAATATATTGACGATTTTGAAGATGACTTCGAAGATTAATTGTAGTTAAATGGTTAAACCAAAATCACTAGTGAATTTATAAAATGTTTGATATGCTCTTAGGAATTCTCTACCTGACATACTAATCTTATATTTCAATGCACCATCAGAATTTACTTGCTCTAATAATCCTTGAGATACTAAATTACTCAGGATTTTTGAGATTCGCCCATGAGAAACATTTGCGCTTCTAATTAGATATGTTACACTTGCTCCATCATCATATACATTATCTCTGGTAGTAGTTAGTATATCTCCAACAATTCTTAGTTGTGTTCTATAGATTGCCATATAGAATACTACTTAGAAAATAGTATTTGATCATGATATTATATTCTCCCTAAACAAAACGGATAAAAGAAATTGACTATTGGCAATATTTCAAAAAAACACGCTCAATTTCACAGATTTTATCATTCATCAAGTTCATCAAATTTAATTTTTCTTAATGGTAATTTTGAGACTGGAATAAACAGAGCCAATAGTCCTGAAATCTTCATTATGATTGATAGTAAGTATAGTATTGTTTCTGGAAATACAAAGGAATACCACGCAACAAATTCACCAAATGCAAGTAATCCTAATCCAACACCAACTGATAGTGCACCTTTTTGTTTTCCTTCTAAATACGATACAAGAGTTTCAATACAACCGTATACAAGTAAGATAAATGAAAATGCTCTGATTATATGTTCAATAGACATTGTTGAGAATACAAACAGAGGAAGTATTCCTATTGATCTTAAATAACGATTCTTTGGAAAGAATGATTTGATTGTATGTGAGAATGCAATAAAAAAATATCCAATTGTCTGTATACCTAATCCAAGTGCTGTTATACCACGATTGATTTCTAATCCATCAAACAGTATGGTGTTTATCATATATGCAGACCATATAATTCCAAATCCAATACCAATTGCAAAAAACGCTATTGTAAGTCTAAATAAAACAGGACTTCCAGTATTTTTGTATCCTATATATGCAAATATACCAATAATTAACCCAATTAAGAATCCAGCAAGATTAAAAATATTTTCTAATAAAAGTTCCAATTACATATTTGAGAAAATTAAATTAATTAAATATTAGGAATGAAATATCAATCCCATTCGTCTAAACTTCCTGCAG
>CACLNC010000002.1 GCA_902608175.1 uncultured marine group I thaumarchaeote
CTGTGAACCAGAAAAATTATGTCCATCATTTAATTTCTGTAATGTCTCTTTAATTTCAGGTAATCTAGAATTAATTACATTCCATCTTTTTCCTTTAGTTAGTACTCCACTTGCAGCAGCATCAAAATCTCGTTTCACAGTACTTAATTCTGAGTCAATAGATGCCTTACGTTGATTATAGGCATTTAATTCATCCCTGAACTGATCTCTTTCGTTTTTTATCTGGTCATATTCTTTTTTTAGCCCAATTTTTTCTTCGTCAAATTTTTTCTTTTCCGAGTTTAATGAATTAACTGTTCTTTCTTTTGAAATTTTTTCATTAAGAATTACTTTTAGTTTTCCTGCGGCTGATATTGCACGATATCGATTTAATTCTCTTTCAATCATATCAAATCTAAGTTTTGTATTACGTTCTTCCTCTAATTCATCAATTCGTTTTTTGACTTCGCCCATCTTAGCCAAAGCTATATCCAGTTTATGATCAGCCTCAACAAGTTGTTTTTCAGCCTCCTTTTTCTTCTCATCAAATGCAGAAAGTCCAATTAAATCTTCAATCACAATTCTTTTTTCTTCAGGTGTCATTTCAGAGATTCTTGTAACTGTTCCCTGTTGGACTGCATTAATCTGATTCAAACCTGCGTTTGAAAGATCCATGAGTTCTAGAACTTTTTGCCTTTGGACCTTTACCTTGTTAAGACTATAGATATTCTCTCCTTTATCACTCATTTCCCTTGTTATTGTAACTAGATCTGAGTCAACTGGAATTTTTCTATCAGTATTATCAAATTGAACACTTGTTCTAGCCATTCTTGGTCCACGCCGTGTTTCACTTTCAATATCATGTATAAGCTTACGAAGACTTGGTGCCCTCATAACTGATGGTTTATTCTCTCCCAGTGCAAAAATAATTGCGTCTAGGATATTACTCTTTCCTGACCCATTTGGTCCAGAAATAGAAACAAGCCCAGGCTCAAATTCCACTATTGTGTTTTTAAAACCAAATGATTTGAATCCAAATATTTCAACTTTCTTGATATGAACCAATAGAACTATTCATTATGACACGATCATAATTACTGCTAACAAGTTTAGTTGACTATGCGATCAGATTTGGCTTAGTTATTCGTTTGCGAATTTTTCTAGCTCAGTCTTAGCTACTGGATCAGTCATTTGTTGGATTGGATGTTTCATTAGATATGCGCTTGCTGGTATGATTGGTCCACCTAGGCCTTTATCAAGCGCAATCTTTGCTAACCTTATAGCGTCTATAACTATGCCAGCAGAATTTGCTTTGTCATCTACTTCTAGTCTAACTTCCATGTTATACGGAATATTAGCCCACTGCCTTCCTTCTATACGCATAAACATTAGTTTTGTATTTCCTAAGAATGGAATGAAGTCCGAAGGACCAACGTAAATTTTTTCATCATCAAGTCTTTCACTCAATTGACTTTGTACACTCTCAGTTTTTGAGATTCTTTTGCTGACTAGTCGTTCCTGTTCTTTCATATTCAAGAAATCTGTATTTCCACCTACGTTAATCTGATATGTTTTTTCAATTTTTGTACCTCTTTCATCACATAATCTTGCTAATGTGCGATGAACAATTGTTGCCCCAACTTGTCCTTTAATATCATCACCAATTATTGGTATGTTTTTGTCTGTGAATTTCTTGGCCCACTCTTTATCAGATGCAATAAATGCAGGCATGCAATTTACAAAAGCAGTATTAGTATCTAGACAAATTTGTGCCCAGAACTGTGTAACTTTTTCTGAGCCTACTGGTAGATAAGAAACAATAATTTCTGTACCAGTATCCTTTAGTATTTTTTTAATTTCTTCTTGTAATTGTTCATTAGTTTTACCACTTTCAATTGGTTTAACTCTATTTTCTACCCAAATTCCAACTCCATCCAAAACAGGGCTTTCGTGTACTTTAGCATCAGTTTTTGGCATTTGATCTTTTGGAATCCAATTTACCATGTTTGGATATTCATAGATAGCCTCGTTAATGGTCTTACCAATCTTATTCTCTCCAACATCAAATCCTGCAACAAAATCTATATCATAAATTGAGTAATCCTTCAATTTATCATGAATTATACCAATAATCTCTTGTGATGGATTCTTATGGTAATATTCTATTCCCTGAATCAGCCCAGAGAAGCAATTTCCGAGACCTACCAAGGCAACTTTGATTTTCTCAGTCATTTGCAATCACATTCACAATTTGCCATAAATACATTCCTAACTCTATAGGGAAAATTATAACTACAGTATTTCCATTAACTACTCAATGACTTACGAACTCAAGATTAAAGAAATTACACCTGTAAATATTGAAGGTGGTTTTATGATAAATGGATTTCCATCAACTGGAATCTCAAGTGCAATTGCTACCGAATCTATTATCAACACATCAGAATTTCAAATGTCTGCAATTATAGATTCTGATTCATTTCCTCCAATAAGTGTAATAAAGAATGGTCAACCAAACTACCCAACTAGGATTTTTACCAATAAGGATCTAAATACAGCAATATTTTCATCATATCTTACATTAGATGCAAGTATGCATAAATCTGCAGCAAAAATGATGTTAGAATGGGCTAAAGAAAAAAAATGTTCTGCTATAATTAGTTGTATTACAATGAACACAGACTCGAAAGAGATTTTTGGTGTTGCATCTACTGGAACAGCTCGTGGAAAATTAATTGATGCTAAAATAGATATGGTTGAACATGGAACAATTCCAGGAATTTCTGGTGTTTTATTAAATGAAGGAATGTTAAATGGACAGGATGTAATAGTGCTAGTTGTAAGTTCAAATTCACGTGGTCCTGATTTTAGGGCTAGTTCAAGACTTTGTGATGGATTATCAAAAATTATTCCTGGTATTTCATATAATGCTGACAAATTGGAGATTGAAGCAAAACAAATTGAAGAGCAGATGAAGCAAGTAGAACATGATAGAAAAGATCTTGCTGATAATATCTATGGTTGAATAAAATTCGAAGTTAACTATGCAAGAGTTTTTAGGTTTTGCACTAACCGTTGTTATTATTTCGGTCTCTGGTGTTATGTCACCTGGACCATTATTTACTGCAAATATTATGCATGGATTAAAAGAAGGAACACAATCTGGATTAAAGATTGCTGCTGGTCATACTGTCATAGAACTTCCATTGATAATTTTACTTGCTGTTGGAGTAATAAGCTTGGAAACTATTCCAGAATTCAAGACAACAATTGTACTTTTAGGTGCAATTGGACTTTTTGGATTTGCAGGATTACAAATAAAAAATGCCTTAACGAAAAAAATACAAACTGGAATACAAGTAAAACATGGTGCGTTTCTTACGGGTGTTCTATTTAGTGCATTAAATCCATTTTTTATAATTTGGTGGCTTACAATTGGTTTCAAACTAATCTCAGATTCGATTGAAATATGGTCATATTGGGGAATAGGTATATTATTTGGCGTTCACATATGGATGGATTTTGTTTGGCTAGGTTTTGTTGCATTTTCTGCATCAAAAGCGGGAAACATATTATCAAATCAAAACTATCGTATACTAATGATTACACTTAGTGGTGTCTTAATTTATTTTGGTATTAGTTTTGTCCTAGGGATTTAATTATATTACTTATGTGACATGTCTATTTCAATTGTAGAAACATTTCTTGACTTACCATCATTAGATTTTAATGAATCAGATGATATACGAACATCTTTTATAAAATAGCCAACAGTGTCCATTCTTTTCATAATGAACTGTGATATATCAACCGCCTGTGTAATTGATTTACCTCTGGATTTGATTGTAACTACAGGTGCCACAGACAATTGTGTTAATGTTGCATTAACATATGTCATTAATGGTTTTTTACCAACGAAAATAATATCACGTGGTTTATCAGATTCATCCTCTTTAGATTCAATTTTTTCTTTAGATTCAATTTCTGGTTCTTTCTCTTCAACAGTAGGAGTGGTTGTTGTCTGTGTATCTTCAATAATTGATTCGTTTGGTTGTTCTGAAATTGGTTTTTCTTTTGGTTGAACATCTTTGTTAAACTCTGATAGTATATCTTCTGCATCTGTTGGTTTTGGTTGTTCAGACATTGCTATACCTGTTATGCAGTATCATCAATTTATTTTAAGCTTCTGATTTTTTATGAATTCATTTAAGACATTATCAATATTCTGGGTTTTGGCTGATATGACTTTATCAACAATTTCTTTTTCCTCAATTTCATAACAATTCAAGAATTCCTGCTCATCTTTAAAAACAAGAAAAACCTTATCATTAAAAATACAGTGATAGAGTTTCTCTTTTTCCATAATTTCTGGTTTTAATTTTATTCCATTTTCATCTGCTGAGATTGGACTGACCATAATATTTCATATAATTTTTACATATAATATTTAACCTATATTGAATATGATTTACCATACATGATTTTTGAATTTGAACTTTCAGATGATGATGGGCAAATTCTGGTAAAAATGGCTCGTAATGCTGTTACAGAATATCTGCAAAACAATACTAGAATTAACAATAAGGAATTTAATTCAAGATTTAATATTGATTCTGGAATATTTGTTACAATAACTAAAGAAAATTCATTGAGAGGATGTATTGGTTATCCCTTACCAATTAAAAAATTATCAAATGCAGTTATTGATTCTGCAATTGCTGCAGCAACTGAAGACCCTAGATTTTCACCAATAAATCCAAATGAACTTAATAATTTAATTTTCGAGATAACTGTTCTTACACCACCAATTGAAATTAATGTAGAAAAATATGAGGACTATCTTTCAATAATTAAAGTTGGAAGAGATGGATTGATAGTTGAAAATAAACAATGCTCTGGTTTGCTTTTACCACAAGTTCCAAAAGAGTATGGATGGGATATAGAAGAATTTCTTGCACACACATCTGAAAAGGCTGGACTTGAAAAAAATGCTTGGAAAGATCAAGATACTAAAGTTTCAAGATTTGAAGGAATAATTTTTAAAGAAGAATCCCCTAACGGAAAAATTGTAAGAGGAATTCTCTAATTGCTTTTTACTAATGATGTAATATAGAAAATAATGATAAGGAAATCTGTTGTTGCTGGTCAATTTTATCCAAATGATCAAGATGAACTTAAAATAATGATCAAACAATGTTTTGAACATAAATTTGGTCCAGGTAAACAGCCTCCAATAGAATCTGATGAAAAAATATTTGGAATTATATCTCCACATGCAGGTTACATGTATTCTGGTCCAACTGCATGTCACTCATACTATTCCATCTCTTCCCAGTGCCCAGAACTTGCAATTATAATTGGACCAAATCATTTTGGGTTTGGTAGTAATGCAGCTACAATGGGTGAAGCGAAATGGGAAACCCCATTGGGTTTGGTAGAAGTTGATTCTGAATCAGCATTGGAACTTGAGAAAAACTCTGATATTATTCAACTGGATTATTTTTCTCATTCTAAGGATCATAGTTTAGAAGTACAGATTCCTATACTGCAAACCATATTTTCTAATAAATTCCAAATCTTACCAATAATACTACTTGCACAAGATTTGAAAACAGCAAATGACGTTGGTCTAGCAGTCTCAAAAATTGCGAAAAGTAAGAAATCAGTAATCATTGGTTCTTCTGATTTCACACACTACGAAGAGAATTCTTTCGCACATATTCAAGATAAAGCCCTGATTGATCCAATTCTTAAAATGGATGTTGAAAGTTTTTACAGTGTTTTAAAAGAGAAGCATGTAAGCGCATGTGGATTTGGTGCAATTGCATCTACAATGATTGCATGTAAGAATCTTGGGGCTACACGTGGTGAACTTCTAAACTATGCAACAAGTGGTGATGTTATGGGTAACAAAGAATCTGTGGTAGGATATGGCTCAATAAAGTTTGTTTAGATATATCCGTACTTTGACCTCATCACTTATGTTTTCAAATATGTTTATCTAAATATGGAGGATGTATCTGAACCAAGACACAAAGAATCTCATATAAAGGAGGCTAGCAATGTACGTGACTTTGTATTTGGATTTGGGGATGGAATAAACACATCACTAGGAATAGCTGCTGGAGTAGGTGGTGCTAATGTTGCATCTGACTTTATCATATTAGCTGCACTAATTGGAATGTTTACTGGAGCAAAAGCTATGGCAGTGCAGAATTATTTAGCTGTAAAATCTCATCGTGAACTTCTAAAATCAGAAATTGCCAGAGAGGAATACGAAATAGAGAATCTGCCAGAAAAAGAACGGGAAGAAATTGAAGATATCTATAAAGCAAAAGGGTTTTCTGGGAAAGAACTTGAAATGATTGTTAATAAAATTACTTCAGACAAAAAAGTGTGGCTTGACACCATGCTAACTGAAGAATTGAGATTAAACGTGGACATTGTTGGTAGTCCATTGAAAAGTGCGCTGATTATGTTTTGTTCATTTTTAGTTGGTGGACTACTACCAATTATTCCATTTTTCTTTTTTGATGGTTACGCTGGAATCGCTGTTGCAGTTGGTATAAGCCTATCAGCATCATTTGCAGTTGGTGCAGTTAAATCTAGAATGGCAAAAACTGGAATAATCAAAGGTGGTATAGAAATGGCTGGTCTTGGAACAGGAGTTGCATTGATTGGATTTGGTATAGGAAATGAACTTGCTAATTTAGGAATAATTAGTATTTAGATTATTCTTCGTCTTCATCTTTTAGATTCCAGTTATCTAGTAACTGTTTTTGCAGTTTTTCAACCTGTTTTTCATTTAATACTTTACCAGTATTCTTATCAACTGGAACAACATTCATGCCATCAAGTTTGTACTCTACATCGTATAGTGATAGTTTAGATGGTTCTTTAATTACAGGCAGACCTTCTTCATCAGTTGCTCTTTCAGGATCAATCACATCTTCACCAGATTCTCTATGCATGAAACTTTTTGTAGATTTATTTTTTGGTTGAAGTTTTTTTATGATCGCCTTTTCAATATCTAATGTCTTCTCGTTTTCATGATAAAGTCTTTTTCCTGACTCTTCGTCAATAAACTCTGGCATGATTTTTAATAATTATATGTAGATTTAATTCTTTAGATGATTATTTTACCTTTTTAATTTCAAAATGAATTTCACTTCCATTTTTTTCCATCTTGACTATTTCATGACCAAGTCTTCTCGCCCAAGTTGATATATCATCTTCGGCCGCAGGATCATCAGCAAGGACAGTAAGTATTTCACCAACCTGCATTTTTGAAAGCTCAACATTAGTTTGCATAACAGGTGATGGACAAAACAATCCTCTTGCATCTAATGTTTTTCCTGATTCTGACATTATAATAATAGATTTTTTGGTTGTTATATATTAAAATCTATTCAGTTTTAGCTTTACCTAAATTTGATAATTAAAATATCATTCTAGTAATAGTTGGAATATCACGTTCACGAAATACATAAGGATCATGGCCCTCAAAATTAATTTTCTTTGATATACGTTTTAACCCAAATAATGAAAGTTCGTATACTATTCTCCAAATGTAATTCTTTTGTGTTTTCATATAGAAATTATAAAGTTGATTAAACATCCAGAATGATTTTGGATAAAATTCTTTAACATACTGATCAATGTATGGTTTTGAGTTTACAATTTTGTATCTTATATGCTCAAGTGTCTCATTTGGTAGTACATAGTCAGTTTTTTCTATTTTTATTTTATTATGTAACATAGAATATAATATATCATCTAATGTATTTTCTGAATCAATTAAATTTGTACATCTCCCAACAGTAGTTTTAACATGGGAATCACTACCAGATACAACATTCAAGTCATTTTCTTGTGCAAATTCCTCAGCTTTCTTATTCGAGTATATATCGATATTAGAACTGTTAAAACTTTCAAACAGATCACAGTGTATAGATTCATCTCTTAATGCATCAATTAGACTAAATGGATGGGGTGCAATACTTACTGCATTCTGCCGTTTTGCCTCATCTATAATTTCTTCAATACTGAGACCTGATTTGATTTCTTTATGTAATCCAAGTACCAAGACATGGGCTTCTTTGTCTGTGGTTACTTCCTCAGCTGGATAAACTTGAATATTTTTAAATTTCTCGTGCTCATTTTTATATTCAAGAAGTTGTTGATACCCATCTAATGTATTATGATTTGTTACAAATAAACAATCAAGATTAGTCTTGTATGCTTGCTCAAGTTGTTCTGATATAGTTACACTACAATCTAATGGCGGCTCTAAATCACCAAGATGACCATTTGAATAAATATTATGACAATGAAACTCTGCTCTTAATGCCATTTTTCAAATTCACCTGAAAAGATCTTCCTTCTCATCTCTGAGCATGCTAATTACATTTCCATTATTTGGTATAAACTTAAAATTTCTAATTATCGCCGCAGGACATTTTGTTGTTTTACCAGTGACAAGTTCAGCTGCAGCGCATAATTCATCAACAGATGATATTGCAGTAACACGCAATGTTTTCCCAAATGTATCTTGTTTTCCTTCATAAGATAAGATTGATTCCATTCCAGATACACCAATTGCATGATCTGTTTGACCCAATCGAAATGGTCTTCCAAATGTATCAGAAATTAATACTGCAACTTTTTTACCAGTCATATCAAATATTTTTTTTCTGATATTTGATGCAGACTTATCAGGATCTTTTGGTAATAACGTTGCATAACCTTTCTCAACATTACTTTCGTCAACACCAGCATTTGCACAAATAAACCCGTGATATGATTCAGTGATTAAAACACCATTATTCATACGTACAATTCTGTTAGATTCAGAAAGAATCACTTCAACTAATTTAGGATCTTTTTGATATTCTGATGCAATGCCAGTTGCTAACTCTGATGGAATTACCATGTTAAGATTAACAGTTCTTGATTCCTGCTTCGAGATAATTTTCTGTGAAATCACAATTACATCACCATCATTAATTGCTAATTTTGATGATGCTAGTATGAGTACAGCAATGTTTTCCCCTGGTTGAACATCATGATCAATAGAAACAGGGATTACTTGTAGAGAAGTTTTATTAGACAATTATGATATATGGAATGATTTTATTATTATATCTTAGTCAAACTTACGCAACTGTTGCCAATTCTAACTGCAAATTATAATGACTATTAATTATAGGGATAATTTTTGATAGATCCTTTTCTTCAAGAGTTTTAGTTGCCAGGTCTTTTACAATATCTTGTGCCCGATATGCAATTCCAAGCCCACATATATCAAATAATTTAATATCATTTGCTCCATCAACAATAGCAACTATCTCATCCCTTTTTTCATTCCATTCTTCAATCTTAATCATGGATGATTTTGATTTATCAGAATCTACATTAATTGCTACGCCATCAAGCTTACCGTCTTTAAACAAAAGTTCATTTGAAAATATATGATCAAGTTCTAGTTCTTTCTTCAATCTATCAGTCATAATGGTAAAACCACCAGAAACTGCCATGATTTTCCATCCGGCGGATTTTAATGTTTGACAAGCAACCTTTGCTCCTGTCATCATTGGCAAAGAATCAGCAACCTCCTTACAAGTTTCAATATCTAATCCTTTGAGAAGATTAACGCGTTTTCTGAGACCATCTTCCCAGTTAATTTTACCCTGAATTCCCTGCTTGGTAATTTCCCAAATCTCCTTTTCTCTGTTAATTTTTTCTGCTAAAACAGGTAAATATTCAGCGTCGTAAAGAACTCCCTCTACATCGAAAATAGCTAACAATTGGTTTCTGCTTACTTCAAAAAATTTGAATCATATAAAAGTTAAAAATAATATTTCAGATCGCATGCGGTAATAATAAATCACGGAACAAAAACAATTCATTATGTCAGATGAATTAGAACATAAGCATGAAGTGGAAGTTAAACAAAGAGAGGGTCGACAAAAATTACCAGACGATGTAAAGGATATACTAAAAGAAGGAGGCATGATGGACGAAAAGGGAAAATTGAAACTAAAGGGTGTTAGTCCAAAAATGTTGAAAAAAATGAAGCAGGAATATGTAGAGTGTCCTGTTCTTAAAAGTGATATTCATTTTGTCCAATGTTTTGTTTGCAAAAATTTCCAAAGTAGGGTTATGGGTAAGGTTCTTTGTAAAGGAGACCCTTTGTGATTTTATAGATTTGAAGTTAATTTCTTAATATTATTAATTATATCAGACTTCTTCTCAAATGTTATTTCTGGCTCCATTGTAACAAAAACTGTTCTTTTCTTTGAGTAAACTACTATCTGAGTGACTTTCTCTCTCTCAACATTAACAAATCGTACTTTACCGAGTTCATCATTGAATAATTCCCTCATTTTCCTTCTATCAGCAACTTGCTTACAAAATAGTTCTTCCTGCTTTTGGGATTCCAATGATGATTTTCCTTCCTTCATTATTCCTTCTACAATACTCCCTTTAAGATCAATAATTGCAGCAAATCTCATCTGCTCATCCAAAGAAAGAATTTTTTCAACAATTTTAATTAATTCATCTTGTTTTAACGCCATAATTCAAAAAATTTTACTTGGAATAAATATGTTTGAGTGATTTCTATAGAACATTCTAGATCATAAGAAAATTAAATAGTGAAGATTCCCATTAAAAATCACTTGGGAAAAGAGATAGGAATAACTGTATCAAAAGAAAATGACTTTAGTGAATGGTTTACTCAAGTTGTGATTAAAGCTGAGCTTGCTGACTATGCACCAGTAAAAGGTTTGATTGTACTTAGACCTGATGGTTATTCAATTTGGGAGTCTTTGAAAATGTCATTAGATAAGAAATTGGCAAAAACAGGTCATAGGAATGGATTTCTACCTACACTAATTCCAGAATCTTTACTTTCAAAAGAAAAAAAACATTTTGCTGGATTCAATCCCGAAGTTTTTTGGGTAACACATTCTGGTGATTCTGAAATTGGTGACAGACTTGCATTACGCCCAACATCAGAGACATTAGCATATTCACTTTTTTCAAAATGGATTAAAAGTTGGAGAGATCTTCCATTAAAAATTAATTTTTGGAACACAGCTCTTCGTGCAGAAATCAAATCAACAAAGCCATTCTTGAGAACATCAGAATTTTTATGGCAAGAAGGTCATACTGTTCATTCAACAAAACAAGAAGCTGAACAAGAGGTTGCAGACATATTAGAGATTTATAAAAAAACTGTTGAAGAGGAGTTAGCAATTCCTGTAATTACTGGGAAAAAAACTGAACTGGAAAAATTTGTTGGTGCAGTTTATACATTCACTATGGAATCATTAATGCCTGATGGAAAAGCACTGCAAATGGGCACGTCCCACTTTTTGGGACAAAATTTCTCAAAGCCATTCGATGTTAAGTTCTCAGATAGTGATAATGTAGAGAACTTTGCTTGGCAAACCTCTTGGGGTGTATCATGGAGACTAATTGGTGGTATGATCATGTTACATGGAGATGATAATGGACTAGTTCTCCCACCAAGAGTTGCACCAATTCAAGTTGTTATAATTCCAATATACTATTCAGATAAAGATAAAGAGAATGTTATACAAAAGGCAACAGAAATTCATGATATATTAGAAAAAAATAATGTACGTGTAAAATTAGATGATAGAGACCAGGTAACACCAGGATTCAAGTTCAATGATTGGGAACTCAAAGGAATACCATTAAGAATAGAGATTGGGCCTAAAGACATAGAGAAGAAAAAAGTTGTTCTTGCAAGAAGACATAATCGAGAAAAACATGACCAAGTGATTTCTGGCATAGAAAAAATGGTATTATCAGAACTTGTATCTATTCACAATGACATGTTTGCTGATGCAAAAAAAATTCTTGATGGAAAAACTGTTACTGTTTGTACTTATGTAGATTTCAAGTCTGAACTTGAGAAAGGAAGGATGATTCATGCACCAATATGCTCAAACCAACAATGTGAAGAGAAAATAAAAGAGGAAACTGGTGCTGACGTTAGGGTTGTGCCAGAAAACTCTGATGATAAAACATTGAAATGCATTTACTGTGAAAAACAAAGTGAATCAATCCCACTTTTTGCACGTGGATACTAATGGATCCGAAGGGAGTTGAACCCTTGACCTCCGCAGTGTGAGTGCAGCATCCAAACCAGACTAGACGACGGATCCAAATTAATTTTGGATATACATTATTTAGGCGTTAGAAAATTATCATGATGTATGGGAAAAGACTGTGAACATTTTAGTGAAGAGAAAGATGTTTCACCAAATACTAGCGGTTGTGAAGAGTGTGAGAAGGAGAAAACACCATGGGTTGCAATCAGAATGTGTTTAACATGTGGTCATGTTGGTTGCTGTGATTCATCAGTTGGAAGGCATGCGACAAATCACTTCAAAGAGACAGGCCATCCTGTAATGGTCGCATTACCAACAAAATCATGGCGTTGGTGTTATGTTCATGAGGGATACTACTGATTATCATGTCTGGCTACAAACTAGAAAAATGGAATCTCGATGAACTAATAAAAAATCCAACTAGAAATAATATTGATAAAAAACTTGCTGATATAGAAAAAAATGTAAAGCAGTTTGAGAAAGTAAAAAAATCTCTTAATCCAAAAATTTCGCCCACAAAATTTATGAAAATACTACATGATATTGAAAATATATCTGAAAAATCATCCAAGGTTGGTGGTTACGCCTCATTACGCTACTCTGAAAATACACAATCAGATGAAGCTACTGCATTACTATCAAAAATTTCCAAGTTTGGTGCTGATATTGAAAATAGAATGCTTTTCTTCGATTTATGGTGGAAAAAGAAAATTGATGAAAAAAATGCTAGGCGATTAATGAAATTCACTGGTAATTTGACTGACTATCTTAGATTCAAGAGGCTTTTATCAAAATATTCACTTAGTGAACCAGAAGAAAGAATAATCAACACACTTGATGTTACTGGCTCTAATGCACTTGTAAAACTATATGATAAGATTACCAACGCATACGTCTACGTTGTAACAATTAGTGGAAAAAAGAAAACAATGAACAGAGAACAGCTTACAACACTTGTACGAAGTAGTAATTCAAAGACAAGAGAAATGGCATACAAGGTTTTGTTCTCGAAATACAATGAAAACAAAGGAGTAACTGGTGAAATTTATCAAAACATTGTTCAAAACTGGAGGGATGAAGGAATTGATATGAGAGGGTTTTCTTCTCCAATAACGATTAGAAATATTTCAAATGATATTGATGATAAGACAATTAACACATTACTTGATGTCTGTAAAAAGAATACTGGAATTTTTCAAAAATACTTTACTCAAAAGGCAAAATTAGTTGGTGTAAAAAAACTTCGAAGATATGATCTTTATGCCCCAACTAAATCAAAACTTAAACAGAAATCATATTCATATGATAATGCAATTAAACTAGTTCTTCAGTCTCTTGGAAAATTTAGCCCAATATTATCTGGTTATGCAAATGATGTGTTTAGAAAAAAACATGTTGATTCTGACATACGTCCTGGAAAAGCATCTGGTGCATTCTGTAGCACACCATCACCAAAAATAACTCCATATGTATTGATAAGCTATACAGGAAAATCTCGTGATCTATTCACACTTGCACATGAATTAGGTCATGCAGTTCATAGTATTTCAGCCTCATCTAACTCAATTTTAGTATCACATGCATCACTTCCATTAGCAGAAACTGCTTCCACATTCTCTGAATTACTTCTCTATGACAATTTATCTAATCTGGTCAAAGAAGAAGAGAAAAAAATGATGTTATTAGAAAAAATTGATGATTTCTATGCAACAATTGGTAGACAGTCATTCTTTACTCTCTTTGAAATTGCTGCACATGAACAAATTGCTAAAAGTACAACTGTGGATGAAATATCTAAAACATATCTACAAAATCTCAAAGAGCAATTTGGTAACTCTATTAACATTTCTGATGACTTTGGAATTGAATGGAGTTGTATACCTCATTTTCATCATGCGCCATTCTACTGCTATTCATATGCATTTGGAAATCTATTATCACTTTCTTTATTTCAAAAATACAAAAAAGAAGGTAAAGATTTTGCTCCTGCATATATTGGTATTTTATCGGCTGGAGGTTCTAAAAAAACTGAAAAATTACTTGATGAGTTCGGTATGGATATATCAAAAAAAGAATTTTGGCAAGATGGATTTGACTATATCAAAGAACAAGTAAACGTTTTATCTAAAATTTAATAATGTGGGGCTGGCAGTCGGAGCCATTCCAACTGCCAGCTTGTTCCCCAACGGTTTGAATCGATGTCAATTTTTCCCAATCTATTTGTGATTTAAACGTTTTACAATGATAGTAATGTTAATAATTTAATAGAAATTCTTGGGATTGTGTTAAAAATTGCTGTGATATTAGTAGTATGTATAATTGGAATGTTTTGTATTGTTGACGTTTATGCTCAAGAAATGAAAAAAGCTACGTATCAAGAAAATGTACAAATTATCTATGATCAAGCCATAAACAATGAGATTACTGCATCAATAACCCTAGAAAGTACAAGTAACTTAGAAATGAGAATATCAGATGAAGTTGAACAAAAAATAATTGAAAATGATTTGATTCAATCTATTGTATTTACTAATCATGGTGAATGTGTTCTAGGTGTATTTGATGAATCATGTATTATGATTAATTTTGCATTAGAGGACTTGAAAATTGTATTAGCTGAAGAAATTGAGAAAGAGAAAGAAGCTGGAGTTGGAATTAGAGCAATTCAAAATGGAAGTAAAGAACTTGGAGATGAATTAATTGATTATATTAATAATGAACTTGGTATGAATACGGAATATAATTCTGTATTCATACATACTTCAGGAGAAGCTAGTAATGTACTAGAAACTTCTGGTGCTGTTAGTGGGCGTGGATCTGTTTCTGTTGTATATACTATGCCAAAACAATCAACTGACTTTATTTTTCCAGATTTAGCAGGAAATTTGATACCAAGAATTATTAGAGATTCTGGTGGATTTTATGATGTTGCAAAACAACTGTCAGAAGAAACTGGTTCTGAAATATCATTTAGTATGATTCCACAAGTAAACAATATGTTCTATTCATTAAAAGTTTCTAAAGTATATTCAAATTATACTCCAGATTTTCAGAGATTTGAAATTATTGATCCAATGCAATATCTTAATGTAAACGAAATTAAGAGATCCAGTTATTTTTCAGGTGGATTCTACCCATTGAATTCTTTGATACAAGTTGTAGTTGTAACTAATGTACCCATAACAATTGAATCAATCTCTACTAACGAAATAAAAAAAATAACTTCTGTTGAAGATATATCAACAAATGGTTTTTTCATTGAATCAAATACTGGTAATAATATTGATGCCCGATACTTGTTTGGTTTGAATGAAAGCGTTATGCAAAATGAATTAACTATGAAATTGGTTACATTAGACGAGAATGGGTCTACCGAAATTAAATCAAATGAAAATCTTGGTGGTGGCTGTCTAATTGCAACTGCAGCATTTGGTTCTGAAATGGCACCACAAGTTCAATTCCTAAGAGAACTTCGTGACAATACTGTATTACAAACACAATCAGGTACAAGCTTTATGACTGGATTCAACCAATTCTATTACTCGTTTAGTCCAGCAGTAGCAGATCTTGAAAGAGAAAATCCAGTCTTTAAGGAAACTGTAAAACTAACACTAACTCCACTACTTACATCACTTACGCTTCTCAACTATGTTGACATTGATTCAGAAAGTGAGATGCTTGGATATGGAATTGGAATTATACTATTGAATATTGGAATGTACTTTGTGGCACCAGCAGTACTTGTAATTAATTTGAAAAAGATTCTAAGACTAAAGAATTAAAACTGCTGCAGCAAAGACAGTGGTCCAACGACCTTTTTTGTCACCCTTCGCTGTCTGTGTAATGTTTTTAGTTTTGTAAATTTTCCCAGAAATTGTCCATTGTTGTCTTTTTTCATCCCAGTCTTTATCTATATCAAATGGAATTCCTAAAGATGAAGCAAGCATTTGTGCTGCAATGTCTTCAGCATAATCACCAGCAACACTTTCATTCTTACCAAATGCATCGTATTCAGAAAGATATCCATATTTTGAACGATCTTTTGGTTGCGCAACTCCAACAGATGCAGAGATTAATCTTTGTGGTTCATTAGTTTGGTTTCTAGAATATATTGTAAAAAGCACTTGACCAGGTTTTATCAGTTTCAATCCATCTTTTCTTGAAATCAATTTTGCTTTTGGCGGAAATATACTAGATATTAGAACAATATTTGTACCAGCAATTCCAGCATCACGTAAAGCATATTCAAAACTTGTTAGTTTATCCTCAGCTACTCCAACACCTTTAGTTAAAAATAATTTTTTTGCGACTAAATCTAGCATTCTTCAATTTCAAAACAGATGAATTTATACTTTAATTAGATTGGTTTAATCTTTCAAGTGTATCAAGTATTTCCGCACCATGATTCTTTACGTCAAATCCTCTAAAGATTTTCTTTACAATTCCTTGCTTATCAATTATGAATGTTGATCGTTTTGCCAACCCCACTATGTTTAATCCAGCATATTTCTTACATACATTCTTCTTTGTATCGCTCAAGTGTAAATATGGAATTTCATATTCTCTTACAAATTCTTGTTGAGAGTCGACTGTATCAATGGATATAGCAAATATGACTGAATTTGTAGATTCAATTTTTGAATAAACTGAAATTACACTTTTTGCCATCTCAAAGACCATTTTTGATGGACATGCAAAAAGATGGTTTTTAGGGTAAAAACATAGTACAACATTTTTTTCCCCGTTAAATGATTCTATATTTACGGTTGTACCATTATTTGCCTCAAGTTCAAAACCAATTGCTTTTTCACCTTCACTAATTCCCATATGGGTAATTAGCAGACATTATATTTATACGGTGATAGGAAAGTTTGGAAATTGGAATTAGACTCTATAATACAATCGGATCTTTTTGTTATTGCGTATTATGTTCTAACTGTTGGGGCATCATTGGCATTAATCAAAGAAACAAAAAAGAGGATTTTTGATCTTAAAACTGGACTTGGAGCAATAAAATATGCACCAATAACATTTGGAATTTTAATTGGATACACGGTATTCTTGTTGCCAATTGCGGATGAAATTCCTTTACTAAATTGGAGTTGGTTAGGCTATAACATTGCATTTGGACCGTTCGTGGATCAAGGTTTTTGGGGAATTATGCCTTTCATTCCAATGCTTCTTTACATGTTTATTCACATCAATTATTACGAAGAAGTTTATTTTAGAAAAACAAAAAAAATGGTTTTAGTTTGGGCTTTAATTCACATTGCAATGGGAATTAAGGTACATTTTGCATTAGTTTTGATCCCAATAGGATTTATTTTCAAATATATTTATGATAAAAAAGGAGTTGAGAGTGCATATGCAATGCATCTTACAACAAATGTACTAGTGGTATGTGCGTTATTTCTCTCGTTTGTACTTTGAACTCTTACGAGAATCCGGTGTTTTTACTTGTGTAAGCAAAAGATAACCTACAAAACCACCCATAGAGAGATTTACTACACCAAGAATAGTTATTGTCATTGAAATTGTTGGTGTGTATCCAATATGTGGCATAGAGAGACCAAAAGCTATGCCCCAAATTCCTACAGCAAAAAACACTAGTGTTAGAACCTTTAGCTTTATTGGTTTGACATACTTTATTTTCATAGTCGTTGGAGGTTCTTGGAGTTATTAAATCGTAACCCGATATTTGAGAACATTTTAAACAGAGCAAATATCTTGGAAAATTGTGCCAGTGTAGCTCAGCCTGGCTAGAGCAATTGATTTGTAATCAATAGGTCGTGAGTTCAAATCTCGCTACTGGCTTTTTTTTTAATTTACAGAAAATAGATTTTCCAAAGTCTTAGACCAAAAAATGTTTGAACAAGGGTTTATTAGTACTGAAAATTTCTGAAAAATGAAAATAATGACGGATTAGGCAAATGCTTTCTCTGTCATTGCTTTGGATAGAGAAAATGAATGCATTTGATGAATTAGAAATAAAAAAAACCATACTGAAAGGAATTGAGGAACTAGGCTTTACAAAACCATTTCCTATACAATCCCAAGCAATACCTGTTCTTTTAGCAAAACAAGATGTAATAGGTCAAGCACATACAGGAACTGGTAAGACTGCGGCATTTGGTATTCCTATGCTAGAAAATTTAACAAATGAAAATGGTTTACAATGTCTTGTCATGGCACCTACTAGAGAATTAGCAATTCAAATCACAAATGAACTTAAAAAAATTGGAAGGCATACTGGTACAAAAATAGCTACGATTTATGGTGGTCAGGGAATGGGAATTCAGCTAGATGCACTTCGTAGGAAACCAGAGATCGTAGTTGCTACACCTGGAAGATTAATAGATCATATTAACAGAGGAACAATAAAACTTGGAAATATTTCATACGTGGTTTTAGATGAAGCTGATGTAATGTTAGATATGGGATTCATAGATGATATAGAATTTGTTCTAAAACGTACGCCTAATGAAAAAACTACATCACTGTTCTCTGCAACTATGCCATCAGAAATCCTACTATTGTCAGAAAAATATCTAAACAATGCAAAAAAAATTCTAATTGATTCTGATGATCTAAGTGGAGAAGGAATAGACCAATCATTTTTAGTAATAAAAGACAGAGAAAAAGCAGACTATCTTATTGATTTTATTAATGAAAATAAAAAGGGTCAAACAATTGTATTTTGCTCAACAAAAATTCGGACTAGAAATGCAGCACGATTACTAGATAAAAAGAAGTTCAATTCTGTTGCAATTGAAGGAGATATGTCACAGAACAAACGTGAATGGGCAATGGATAAATTCCGTAAAGGTAAAGCAGACATATTAGTTGCAACAGATGTTGCTGCAAGAGGAATAGATGTTCCTCATGTTGCACTTGTTGTAAACTATGATGTACCAAACCAGGATATGATTTATTTTCATAGGATCGGTAGAACAGCAAGAGCTGGTGCACTTGGAAAAGCAATTACACTGGTATCATATTCCTCAGTAGGAGATTGGAATATAATTAAAAAACAAATTAAAGTAAAGTTAGTTGATCTTAATGAAAAATTGAATATTACTGTAAATATTCCTGACCCACTAAAAAGAATAACAATTCCGCGAAGAACTGGATACAATGGTGGAAAATTCAGAACTAACTACAACTCAAGAAGAGGTGGTAATGCTAGAGACCAATATGATAGAAGACGTAAAAGAAGTTCAAGTTCTAGTTATGGTCGTTCTAGTTCTAGTTATGGTCGTTCTAGTTCTAGTTATGGTCGTTCAAGTTCTAGTTCTAGTTCTGGTCGTTCAAGTTCTGGCTCAAGTTCAAAATATGACCGTTCAAGTTCTAAACCAGTAGTAAGAAGTTATAGAAAATCAACTAGTGGTAAAACACGAAGATATAACAAGCCAAGAAAAAAATGGTAATGATTTAATTTTAAAACTTAAAGACTAGTGTTTTTATTAAAAATAAGAAAAAGTAATGCATGTTGGATTTGTTTTATTAAATTGTGATCTTGGTTCAGAAGAGTACATTCTAGAAGAATTAAACAACATTAATGGTGTTAATCACGCATACATTACATTTGGTGCATATGATGTCATAGCAGAAATCCATGCTGAAGATCAACTAGAATTTGATGAAATAGTTTCAATGAAAATTAGACGGTTAGCTAGAGTGGTAAGCACAATGACGTTAAATGTAGTCAAGTCATAATGACAATTATATAATATACAATACTGAGAATTTTGATTTGAATAAAGTAGAATATACTGGAACCGTTTGGGCATTAAGTCATAATGATCCAGAACCACTCGTTAAACATAGTATAAAGAAACTTCTTGAATGTGGAATTAAAGAAGATGATATAAAAATTGTTGATTCACCTGATCAACCAAAAGTTGGTGAAATTATAGCTGAAATCTGGCCACATGAACTTGTTATTGCTAGAATAAGAACTATTAGAGGTGAATCATTTATCAGCGGAACTGAACTAAACATAGAACTAAAAACTGATGAGAATGGAATCTACATAGATTAGATTGAGAAAAACAAGGAAAAAGAAACGTTCTAGAACACTTGGTATTATTGCAATAACAACGTTCATTATTGGATTATCTATATTTTATTTCTACTCTGCTGAACAATCAAAAATAAGAGGATTTGACTTTGGTAATGAAATACAGGATATCCAAAATGAGTTAAAAGTTGAACAAAATACATTCTACTCAAAAATTAACATGTTTAATGAAGGAATAATTTCAAAAAAAGAATTTTTATTGTATTCTGAAGAGGAGCATCTAATAAAAATGGAAGAAATTTTAGAGAAGTATAATAAATTAATGCCTCCCGATGCATTTGTCTCTTCTGTCAAACTTTTCAGAATGTCAACAGACTCGCAGTTAGAAAGTGATAAGCATCTGATTAAATGGATCGAGTATGAAGATGGAGCAGAAAAAATTCGATCTGAAGAATTATTACAGCAATCATTTGAATATGAAATGGCGGCATTAAGTTTATTCGATGAAGCAAAATTACAAAAAAAACCATAACTCTTTTTACTGATATTTATAGAAAATAGCCATGAATAAAATTGTATTTTTTCTAATTCCAATAATATTTCTGTTTCAAACTGCATATGCTGATGTTGTTATTGAAAATGACCAAAAATACATTGATGATGATAATTTACTTCATATTGTTGGTGAAATTGTAAATTACACTGATAAACCAATAAGCCAAATAGAAATCTCGGCAACAACATTCTCTAGCACTGATTCAAAAATTACTACAATTAATTCAAATACACCATCACATACAATAATGCCCGGAATGAAAGCTGGATTTGATATTTTATTTTCTGAAAAAGATCCAAGTCTTGTTAGTTATTATGAACTAAATTTTAATTATAAAATTGCCAGTGCAAAAAATCAAGTTATAGAAATTACTTCATCTGAAATTTCAAGAGATTCACTTGATAATCTCGCAATAGTTGGTACCGTCACAAATCAAGGAGAAATTACTGCAAATATGATCAATGTCGTTGCAACATTATATGACAGAGATGGAAATGTTGTTACAGTTTCGAAAACACAGACACAGCCAGATTTCTTGAAACCAGGTGATGAGAATTTTTTCCTTGTACCAGTATTTGATAAAAAACAAGCATCAAATGTGGTTGATTATACTATTACCGCTGAATCTGATGAATATACTGTTGTTCCAGAATTCCCACTTGGTTCTGGTATTTTACTTGCAGTATCAGTATCATCTTATATTTTTTTGACGCGAAATCCTAAACTTATCTTAAATGGAATTGAAAAAATAGAAAATACCAAGCGTGGAATATTTAGAAGAAGAAGTTGATTTATTAACAAATAAAAAATTCACAATGTGAGTTAATTGACAATCTCTGATCAAAATAAAAAATTTATTCAAAGTCTAATTGATTATTATGTTAGTGAACCACAGGCATATACTGAAATTGTTCAAGCATATTCACCAAAATCAGAGCTAGCAGAAACTACCGTTGGTTTTGTTATAGGGATGATCTATTCTGGTTTTCTTCGGGCATATACTGATCAAGATTTGGAAATAAAATCTGATGATATTGATGAGTTTAACTCAATCATAAGAGATAATACTACTAAAATTAGGAAGGCGTTCTCAAATACTGAGATATTAGCGACGAAAAACAGTTAGAAATAAATTTTAAATTAAAAACTAAACATTATGTCAGAAATTATTGGTTATAGAATTCAACAGATAACAGATAACGGGCATGCTGTACAAATGTCATTAATAGAAGACGTCCAAACTGAGCCATTATCACAAAAACAACTAATCATGGAAAATGTGGCAAAGAAATTAGATAATGAAACTAAAGGACAGGTTATGCCATTACTTGAAGCAATATTACAAGCACAGCCTACAATCAAAGTAAAAAGTTATGCCCAAACAACAATATCTATCACAATGCCCAAAAATAAGTATCAAAGTATTGGAAGCCCACAAGTTGGACAAATTCTTCAAGTTGATTTGAAAAAAATTTAGATTTGTTCTTCTATATCTTCTAATTTTTGAAGTGGTAAGGAACATATAGAATTCTTGCAGACATAAACAGTTGTTTTGTTTTCATCGAATGTTTTACCAGAAAAAAAACTATAATTTGATAGTAGATCAAGTTGCTCTCTATTCTTTATCCTAATCATAATTGATTCGGGTAGAAATTTTTGTTCTAATAGATTGCCAATTTCATGATTTTTTGAGTCTAAAATAGTAATTTCTGTTGGTTTTCCCAAAAACATGTGAATTATATTCAATAAATAACCAAAACCAAATGGGTTTTCAGCAGCCTGCTGTGCATGTTTTTCCAGAATTTTTGTTGTGACTGTTAAGAATGATTCTTCATTTGCTAAATGATATAATCGTAATAACACGCCAGACGCAACAGAGTTACCTGATGGCATGGATAAATCATAATTGTTTCTTGGTCTAATAATTAGTGACTCGTGATCATTAGATGTAAAGTAGAAACTTGATGTCTCTTCATCCCAAAATTGTTTGATAAGAATTTTTGCTAATGATACTGCATTTTCAAGATATTGGACATTTGGTTCAATCTCAAAAAGATCTATTAATCCATTAATAAAATATGAATAATCTTCTAGATATCCGTTAAGTTTTGCCTCTTTATCCTTGTATGTTCTTAAAAGACGACCATTTTTCATCAGGTTTTGTTCAATAAAATCTACAGCTTTAATTGCAGAATCCAAAAAATTCCTTTGTTTTGTTATTCTATATCCTTTGCATAAAGCTGAAATCATCAATCCATTCCATGATGTTAAAATTTTATCATCACGACCAGGTTGGTCACGTCTTTGTCTTATAGTAAAAAGTTTCTTACGTGAATCACGAATAATTTGTTTTATTTCAGCTTCTGTTTTATTTGTCTTGAATGCTATTGCCGATGCATTAACATTATTAGCTAAAATTGTGTTACCTTCAAAATTACCACCATCCGTAACATCATAAAATATACAAAAGATTTCTGCATCATCACCTAAAATATCTACAATTTCATTTTTCTTCCAAACATATGTTTGTCCTTCCTCACCATTAATGTCTGCATCTTGCGCTGAAAAAAATCCCCCATCAATTGAAGTCATCTCACGTAAAACATAATCAAGTGTCATTGTTACAACATCTCGATAAAACTCATTGTGAGTTAGTTGATATGCCTCAGAATATACAATTGGCAATAATGCATTATCATACAACATTTTTTCAAAATGTGGAACGAGCCATCGTGCATCAGTTGAATACCTATGAAATCCACCACCAATCTGATCAAAAATTCCGCCTTTAGCCATTTTGTTTAATGTTCTAAATACAAAGTCTTGGAATTTTGAAATGCCTGTAATTTTGGAATAACGAAGTAAGAATGATAGGTTTGATGCATTTGGAAATTTTGGTGCTTGACCAAAACCACCATAAGTGGCATCAGACATCTGTAACAAATTCATTGCCGCCTCATCTAATACTGATTTTTCAATTTCCGTAGTTGATGAAATTTTTTCAGATAGTTTTAATGACTGCATTAAATTTTCTGATGCTTTTTCTATGTCATGAGGTTTTTCTTTCCATGATTGTGCTAATTGACTACAAAGACTGCCAAAACCTGGTCGACCATATGAATCAAGTACTGGAAAGTATGTTCCAACATAGAATGGTAATTGGTCTGGCGTTAGGAAGACACTTAGTGGCCAACCACCTTGACCAGTAGACATCTGGCAAACCTTTTGATAAATATCATCTATGTCAGGTCTTTCTTCTCTATCTACTTTGATATTAACAAAATTATCATTCATTATTTTTGCAATATTTTCATTCTCAAAAGATTCATGTGCCATAACATGGCACCAATGACAGGAACTATATCCTACACTAAGAAATATTGGTTTATTTTCTTTTTTTGCTTTGTCTAGTGCCTCTTTTCCCCATGAAAACCATTCAACAGGATTATCTTTATGTTGTAAAAGGTATGGACTAGTTTCGTTAACTAAACTATTTGACATGAAGATGTATAATCAGATGATTATTTGTATGTGCCCCAGATGGATTTGTCATGTCTCTTGTAAATTTCTATATTAATCTGCTTTAGTAATTTCGTTTTTGATTTGTCAGCCTTTTTATCATTACTGTAATCCTTCTTCTCAAGTAGTTTTTGCAATCGTGTGAGTTGTTCAAGGCTTATACCCTTAAATTTATTTTTTGTAATCTCCTTTAGAAGCTTAACCCTCTCTTTATCCTCAGCTGTAACCCTATAATCCATTAGTAAAACAACATTAGGTTGATTTTAATTCTTATCGATTAAAAAAATTTAAGAGTGGAAATAGTAGACTGCCATCATGCCTGAAAAGATGCTTGCTATGATTCTTTCAAAACTTGGTCCTGTTGAATCAAATCCTCTAAAACTAACGGAGATTGATAGGCATGAAATACAAAAACCAAATGAAATTTTAATAAAAATTGAAGCGTGTGGTGTATGCCATTCACAATTGCATGGGATTGAAGGTGACTGGAAAGAATTAGGAATTCCGCCTACACTGCCAACAGTTCCTGGACATGAAGTTGTTGGAGTTGTTGAAGGAATTGGTAATGATGTTACAAAATTTAAGATTGGTGACCGTGTTGGGATTACTCCCTTGATGGGTGCATGTATGGATTGTCAATATTGTAATGATGATAAAGAGTATCTATGTGAAAAGATGGAAGTAACAGGAGAATCTCTCAAAGGTGGTTATGCAGAGTACATAACAGTGTCAGAGGATTTTGCAACAAAAGTTCCTGAAAGTATGAAGTCAGAATACGCTGCACCACTTTTCTGCGCAGGAATTACTGCTTACAAAGCAGTTAAAGCTGCTGAGCCTAAGAAAAATAAAAAAGTTGCAATTTTTGGTATTGGTGGAGTTGGGCATATGGCAATACAATTTGCTAAAATCGAAGGATGTGAAGTAAGTGGGATTTCAAGAAAAGAAAAACATCTAGATGTTGCAAAAAAACTTGGTGCAGACAATGTTTTTGCTTATAGTTCTGATCAAGAAAGATTTCTAAGTGAACTAATTGAAAATTATGGTTTATTTGATGCTGCTATTGTATTTGCACCTGTTGATGAAGTAACTGATACCGCAATCAAGTCAGTCAAAAAAGGTGGCACTATAATAATTGCAACGGTTGGTAAGATTACAAATTTTTTGGCATTTGAAGAAAAGACTGTTAGGGGCACACTGATAGGATCTAGAAAAGATATGCAGGATGTTATTGATATTTCAGCCAAACATAATATCCAGGTTGTGACAGAAACTTTTCCATTAAAAGAGGCAAATGTAGTATTACAAAAACTAAAAAATTCTGAAATTGAAGCACGTGCTGTACTTATCCCTTAAATTAAACCAAAGATAGCCAATTATCTATGAATTGTAGAAGATGTCATCATGCTGATGATACACATGAATCTACTGATTCAAACGAGTCTATTATTAGGAGAGGTATATGCAAAATTCCAGATTGTACATGTAAACAATTTCTAGATATATTTGAAGAGATAGATGATGAACAATTATAACTCATAATGAATACAAGTGAAAATACATGGAAAAACATGAATCATCAGAACAAATGAAAAAAGATCTTGATAACCTACTTTCTAAAATAAACGCACTAGAAGTATCTGCTCCTGATGAATACCAAAAAAATATTATCAAAGTTTTACGGTATTTGGTTCAGGGACAAATTCACTCTATAAATGAATTTGAACATCTCAAAAAAGCAATTGATTTAGTCACATTGCAACTTTTTGAGGTAAAGAATAAGCAGAATTAATCTTATTCAATATTACATCTAGGTTTGTAATGGGAAATAATCCTATCCACAATTCTTTTTCTATCATTTTCTTCCGAGTCTTCCATTAGATGTATTGCAAGATGTAGTGATTGTTCATTACCAGCCTTCTCAATCCAGCATTTGAATTTTTCATTCTTTATGAAAAAATCACTCTGATCAGTTTTCTCAATTTGGTCAACATAAATTGGATTGAAGCCATTTTTTACTTTAGCAAAAAGTATGTAGATGATTTTTTCCATAGGTGGCCCCCAATCTGATAATGGAATGGGACCAAGAAATTCATAATGTAAAATTTGTATAGACAATTGTAATTTATTCACCTTTCTAGTTATTCACTTTTTCTTTTAAATTGAATAAAAAATAGTTAGATCTTCATTAAGGGTTAAATTTACCTCTTATCGTGATTTAGTTAATGTCACAATTAGAGCCTGATCCACATAATTACAAAAAAGTAGGTTATTCTATGATTCTTGTTGCAGGATCTTTGGCTGCAATCGCAGTAGTATATCTAATAATGGGTCCTGATGTGCTTTATGGTGACAACATACAAAGAGCAAAAACTGCACATTTTGAAGAATGTGAAAAAAATGGATTTGTTGCCAGTGATTGTAAACGATATTTAGAACCTGGCAATACATACAAAGATTCTGAAGATAAAGTTGAAACGGTGATGGAAGAAGCACCTATTGGTGTTGCAGAAACAGTTACACAAACTGTAACTATCTCTATGGGATCTGGTTCACCGGGTTGTGAAGAAACAAACTCCTGTTACATTCCTTATGAATTAACAATTTCATCTGGATCAACTGTGACATGGATTAACACTGATAATGCTGCACATACTGTAACCAGTGGAACACCAAATGGTGGACCAGATGGTTTGTTTGATTCAAGTATAATCGCAATGAATGCTGAATTTTCATATGAATTTTCAGAATCTGGAATGTATGATTACTATTGCATTGTTCATCCTTGGATGACTGGTGTAGTATCTGTTTAAACTTAGTAACCGTTAGTGAAATCTTCCCACTTGTTAAGATTTGATGTAAACTTATTCATCATATACATAACTCCAGATAAAATTCCTGCATGATAGAATGTATACAGATACACTTGTGAGCTTGTAGGGTCTGTTTGTGTTAAACTCATTGCAATCATTGAGAAAAATGTGAATGTTGCAACAAAAGAAACAAGCTTACTTACCACCCCATTATAGAATCCTACAATTCTTCTCGTTGCAAATGCCATTATCATTATGCTTGAAACTATGAGAAATGTTGCACCGCCGTTCATGCTTATCAGTTCTGTAGCATATTCGATTGGTCCCTCATCAAATGTTGGTACACCAAACATACTACCACCATGCAGTGCAAAACTAACACTACTAAAGAGACCGCCAATAACAAACAATAAAATAAAAATCTTCATAATTTTTCTTTTTATTGGACTTCTAGTTTCTGATGGTTTCAAAGACTTTTGTGAAATTTTATACCCATACAAAAAACCAATTATGAATGCCGGTGCAAACATTAAGTTGATAAGAATTGGTGATTGGGATGTTATTTCCTCAAAAAATGGTTGCATTATAAAAAACAGTATTAATGCAGCAATTCCACCCGATGCAAACATAATCCAATTTCCATATTTTGAAAGTATGGATTCTACATTACTCGATGAATTCCAATTATACATTAATTATGATGGTAAAATTTGGCTTAAAACAAAGTGTGAAAATTCGTTTGGTAAAACTATCAATTCTTTTAGCTAGTAGTATGTAGTTTACCTTTAAACGTGGTCTGATGAGATATTGAATATGAATTCAATTCCAATCATAATTTCAGGCATAATTATTACAATATTTGGAATCATCTTTGGATTACAGGGTCAGGGCATGGTTGGTCCAGAACAATCATTCATGTATCAAAGTTCAGAGTGGATCAACAATGGAAATTATATTGCAATGTTCGGTGTTATAGTGATTTTGATTGGATATGTTGTTGAAAAGAAAAAATTAATCTAACCCATTTTTTGGAAATATTTCTGATGGTATTCCTCTGCTCTGAAAAATTTTGATGCAGGTAATACCCTAGTGACAATTTCTGAACCAAATTTTTCCTTTGCAAGTGGATTAAGTTTTTGTATATTATCCAGTGCAATTCTTTCCTGCTCTTCATCATGAAAGAATATTCCAGATCTGTATTGTGTTCCAATATCTGGTCCTTGTCTATTGATAGTAGTAGGATTATGGTTTTCAAAAAATATTTTTAACAATTCCTGATATGAAACTAATTCTGGATCAAAATCAACCTCTACTGCCTCCGCATGCCCAGTTGAATCACTACAAACATCATCATATGTAGGATTATCTGTATTCCCACCAGTATATCCTACTGCAGTTGAAGTAACTCCATTTGTTTTGGAAAAAATTTCTTCAACATGCCAAAAACACCCAGCCGCAAAAGTTGCTTTCATATCACTGATTTCTATACACCATATTTAAAATCCAGCTAAAAGTGGTTCATTTGGTTTCATAATTTCTCTAAGAACTATCGTCGCAAATGAACCTCGCGAAAGAGTAAAGCTTGCAATGTTATCATTTAATGAATAATCAGTGCACGACAAGGATGCGTTTCTAAATCCTCCCTCTATTGATACCTCTTGTAATTCTTTTATCAGAAAGTCTTTAGTTGATACCACTTCATCAAAAAGAATTCTCTGTATGTGAAAATCAAATCTTGTTTTTTTATAATAAGAATGACCGACTAGTGGTATTGCAAGTTTTTGTGATTCATCGTTTTGAAATTTTCCAATAATTGCATTTTTATCAAAACAAATGTCATCATTTTGTGCCTCAAATAGATCTTCACCATACTCAAATGCCTCAGAAACTGTTCTATTAAACAAAAATGACTGATATGCTTGAACATAAAATCTACGCATCTGTAGTGGAATTGCACGAATTGCCCTAACAGGATCATTATGTTCCTCCATCTCATGCATTACTGTTAATTCAATATCCATTGATTTTGGAATTTTGTCTATTATTTCTGAATAGTTTCTTGATTGTGATATTATGTTTCTAACTTCATTATTTTGTGGTGTATCATATTCAGAGTTGGTATTCAATATCACATCAACTGCTCCTTTGAAATCTTTTTGAACAATCATCTTCCCCACAATATGTGTAATTGGTCGTTTAGAACCAAATCTTTGATAACCAAAAAAATTCAGAATGTTCCCAAATTCAGAAAATTCAGATATATTTTTTGATGGATTTTCAATTTTAATCAGAAAATGATTACCAATCATATCCTGTTTAGAAAGAGGTTTTTTTGTAAAACCAATAAATTCAAGATTGTATTTTTTTCCTTCAATCTTTTTAACTGGTTTTGCTTTGATCATAGAATAAACATATTGCTCAGTTATTGCTGATGAATCCTTTAGACCAAGTGATTTTAGTGTTATACCAAATCTTTTCTTAATATCATTAAGTGCATGTGTTGTGTCTATTCCATTTTTTTTTAATAAATAAACCGAAAAACCATCATTATCATTAATTAATTTTTTTGATTTTTCTGAAATAATTTCTTTTACTTTGAAATCTTCATTTTTTAATTTAATTTTACCGCCAGAACCTTGAAATTCTGTAGAATAAACTGAAAGACCTAACTCACGATCTATTTTAGGAATCACGACTCTATTACAACATCAATGTATTTTGACACAACAATTTCATCAGTTTGTCCACCAATTAACAACTTGTATTCACCAGGCAAACTCTTCTCATTAGCAAAAACAGTGATTTGAACAGTTTCTTGATTACTTTGACCCTCATTACGTTCAACTGATGTAGAAATGTATGGGAAAGACTGGTATGGTGCAGTGTTTGATGAAATAATTTCTATTTCATCCTGTGTGAACCCAAGTAGATTTGAATATGTCAAAGTAAGATTAAATGTAGATTTTTCACCTTTTTTAAGCGAAATTACGTTTGTATCAACATCAACTGAAATTGGTAATGACTTTGACGTATCAATAACACCAATTTTATTTTCTGCCCACTCACTGAACCAAATTTTATCTCCAGCTATATCAAATCCAAATACCTGCGCAACCCCACAAAAATTATTTCGTGTCTGTTCTCCTGTTGTAGAATCTATGAAAGCACAATCCGCCCATCCAGGATTTCTTGATGGTATAGAGTATTCAATAAGAGATTCTTTTTCTATGTTAAAAATACCAATGCTGTTAGAAGTTTGTTCGTTGAAAATTAAGTTGTTAGAATCAATTGATGTCCAATATGGTCTTGAGATTGGTGTTTTGATAACCCCAGAGTAGTTTCCATAGTTTGGTTTAGAGGGAGTTGATGTGACATATTTTGTAAATTCCTCAGTTAACGAATCAAATTTAAAAAAGTAGCTGCTAGACGTATCTGCAATCCAAATATTTCCATTTGAATCCGCTGATAAACCATTTGCTGTGTTAAGATCATTTGGAAATCTATAGAATTCAATAAACTCCTGAAGATATACTTCCTTATCCATGGAACCTTGCGTTGTCTCTGTGTATTTTGGTAAATTGAATTTTACAAGTGCCCCATCTGAGTCAGGAACCCAATTTGTATACCACAGATTATCATTTTCATCTAGTGCAAAATCACCTGTATATCCTTGTGGTAATGGTGATTGAATACTAGTGTAAACAACTTCCCCATCAACACCTTGTGCAATATCCAACATCGTAATTTTTCCACCAGTAAAATCATTTACAAATATATCAGATCCTACAACCTTCAATCTTTGTGGCATTGATTCCTGCCCTGTATATGAGGATACACCTTCCGTCAATGATTCAGATGAGGGATATTCTAATCTGTTATATTCTGCTGATGTAATATCAAATCTCCAAATTGAATCAAATGTTGGATCCGTATACCAAATTGAACCATCAGATGAATAATCTAAACCCCAAATCATTGAACGTGCGCCTTCAGGCCAATCTTTATTTTCAAATTCTGTAAAAGATTCAGAATTAGGATCAAACATTCCTATATTTCCAGAATTTGTTTCTGCAAACCAAACTATGCCATTTGAATCAACTTTAATTGCTAATGGTTGTGTACAAACTGTTGGAATATCAAATTCTTTAACAAACGAATTAGATTGAGCGGAATGTATTCCACAAAATGTTTCTCTCTCTCCGTCAGTAAAATTATCCATTAATGTTCCAGTTTTTGTGCTTTCTATTTCAGAGTCACTTTCTAATGCTGTAGGATCAGGTGGTGGTATTGAAAACAGCACTGTTGAAGTAAGAAGTATTCCACCAAAAAATACCATTACGAAGATTTTTGCTTTCGTCTTCATAATTCAAAATCAAATTAAGCTCGTTATATCTTATTCTAAGATTCAGAGTAGTTTAAGCTCAGATGTAACCTTGTCAATTCTTTCTTCAGGTGCTGGTCCAAGTGATATGCAAGTTAGTGTCCCAGGTGCAATTTGCGTATGCCCAGCATCAGTAACTTCAGACCATGGTAAGCCCAATTCAATTGCTCCACGCTTAATTTCTTCAAGCTCTTTTTGGCTTGAAACCTTAACTACAATTTTTTCTTGTCCACCCCACCATTGTGTAAACCATTCTGGATTAGATTTCCTAACATGTTCTGCACCCAATACACATGCATGACCAACTTGTGCAGCAATTTTCCCTTTACCCATATCAAGATCAGTTCTTACCACTATCACTTGTTTTATGTTTGACATATAGAATGAAAAACTCCGTCTTATGAAAAACTTTGTTCTAAATTAAAGAATATTCTTTGGCTATATTCTGAATTTGCCCCTCTGACGTAGCGTTTTGATAGTCATTTAGTAGATTTTTGTTTAGATCTAAAAATGTATGCCCCCACTTGAATTTACCTAAAAGTTCAGTGGATTGATTCTCAAATCCTAGTAAATACAATGATGCAGCTATAGCTTCAACAGTTGTCAATTTTCCTAATTTTGAGAAATTAACCGAATTTCCAGCTAAAAGATATGGTAATTTTCTTGAAATACCACCAAATTTTTTAACAAAAGTTTGATCAGCAAAATTCCAAGAACAATCAATTCCAGTTATTGATCTAATGCTTTTTTTATCAGAATTTAACAATGTATGATCAGCAAATGGGTTTAATGTCAATGTATTTTTAGAAATATTAGTAACTTTTTTTGCCAAGCTAAATCTTACAAGTTTTGCAGCTGTGCATTTCTTAGGATCATCCTGATTATACATTAATACATTAACTTGCATTGTCAATTCATTGGATTAAGGTTTTATTTTGTTTACTCTAATGGTACGTATGAGATTTTGTAATAAAATCTAGATGGTTGTTCGTCTTTAATTACATCAATATCCCATTGTAGAATTTTTAATGGAGTGTTATCCTCAGATGGAACAATTGAAAATTTTTCTAATCGAACATCAGGGCCGCTGTATCTAACTTTATAATCTATTCCACCGATTTTCAATACTTTATAGATACTTCCAGGTGCTCTTGTTGATTCAGAGATTACACAATCAGTACTTTGTCCAATTATACATGAACCATTTTCTGTTGATACTTGTAAATTAACACTAGATTCCTCCCCTCTTGCAGAAGTAAATAGTGAACCTTGTATAACTCTTGGAATTAAACTACCATCGTCACCGGCATTCTCTTTAATGCCTATTGGTATTGATGTAGTTGATATTCTGTTTACTTTATCGATAATCTTTGTTGGCTTTGTTGGTTGTTCTTCAACTGGTTTGTTAGTGGATTTTAGTATAGGATTTTCTGTAACAATGAATGTTGATTCAGCCTGACCAAATCTTGTATCAGCAATTACTGTATATTCACCCAGTGAAAATTCCCCTGTTGGTAATTTGTAATTTGTTCCAAACAAATTAGGTGAATCAGTGTAATAACCACCAATCTTTACTTTCTTTATTATATTACCATCTCCACAATACATTTTGAGGCAATTAACACCAGACTGATCCGGTGAGTTTACGATAATCCCTATTGGATCAAAATAATATATATTTTCTATAAGACCCGTGATTTCAACCATCTCACCAGGTTTGTATTGAGTTTTATCGGTTCCAACACTTATTTTTGCCTCACCGCCAAGTTGGTATCTATTATCAACTACTCTTATTGTGGTCTCTATTTCTTCACCAAAATAATTTGCCTGTATACTATAAGTTCCTGCTTCAAAAATACCTCCACGAAGATTATACTCTACTTCATAATTTCCATCAGCATCAGGATAAACTTGTGACTCAAATGGTTCTAATTTTTTTACAATTTCATTATACGTTGCTACTCCGTCATAGCTGCCCGTGCCTACACACTCATTACCGGAACTTGGACCACATCCACCAGAAGGAAGAGAACCATCAAGTGTTGTAGTTGTGTATGCTGAATTTTGACTAGAATATAGTGTAACTGGATATGGAATTTTTACTTTAACAAAATTAAGTGCATAATTGGTGTAATCTACATGAGTTCCCACTTTTGGTCTAAAATGATCATCTTTCCCTTGTTCCTCCCACTTTTCAACTTGACTTCTCTCAGAGATTAACTCTCTTGATAACACTTTACCTGTAACTGATACTGTATCACCAACTTCGTAAAGATCCTTATCAACATTAATAGTAATTACTGGTTCTTGAGATTCTTCTTCCATTGATTCTAATGCAATTGCTTCATCTGATACTATCTCAAATTTTATAGAATCATGTATATCCTTGTAATGTACTTTTATTGTATAAATTCCAGTGTCAAATGTTACAGAATCAAGAGTTAGCTGATTTCTAAAAAATCCCACCTGATCTGGTATACTGGTGAATAAGAATAATTGTTCTTCATATTGATCAGTATTACTTGAAGTGTGAACAGAGTGTTTAAGAGTATGACCAGTTGGATCTTTGAATTGGATTTGTACTTGTTGGAATGCAATTTTATCTGCTTCAGATTGTGAAAAATCTTCTATAAGACCACTAATTGTAATTTTATCATTAAGTGCATATCTTGTTTTGTCTGTTTCCAATCCAAGTGGAGTGCTTTCTGATTCAACAAATGTATCAGGATTTTCAACTACCTTGAAATATCCATATCCATGACCAAAATTTTCACCCGCAGTAATTTTGTAGTTACCTAAACGTGCATCTATTGCAGGTAATTTCAAATCAAGTTCAAATTTACTATTTCCATCTAATCTTACTATTTCATGATAGTTAAGTGGGTCTGCACGTGCCGCTGCATCATTTCCAGAGAATGCAGTTTGTATACCAGTCTGTTGAACATGAACATTAAATGTATCTACATGAATAGAATTACTCCTACCAGTGATATGGATGATTTCACCAAGACCGTATACAGACTTATCAGTTGAAACTGAGATCAGTTCACTCTCTTTGATATCCTCAAGTACCGAAAAAGATGTTATTGCAGCCTGTGAATCAGTAGATTGAGTTGTCTGTGAGTTTGAAAATTGTGTAGTAAACTGGTAATTTGCAAAGATCTTATATTCTCCAAACACGTCTGTGCTCACTGGAATAAAGTAATTAGTTGTAAATTCATTATCAACGTTAGGGAATATAGTTCCAGTAGAGACTACACTCCCTTTACTATTAGAAACTGTGTACTTTAAACCAACATAATCCAATGAATTAGTTGTTGTGGCTGTAATCCCTACCCATTGACCTGGTTGATATTCTGCTTGATCTGTAACTATTGTTAATTCTGAAGAAACCTCATCTACAATGACTGATTCATCTATTGCACCAATTGAAAAATTTGTTGTTGCAGTATCAGTGGAATAACTAGCTGTGATTAAATAAAATCCCTCAGCATATCCTAATACTTTATGCAGATTCAATGATGTGGAAAATTGAAGGTTGAGATCAGGATATAGAGTTATTGTGTCCCTGTAAGAACTAGGTCCACTAATAAAAATTGTAATAAGTTCTGGTATCAAGGTTGTGCTAGAATACTCTGAAGTGTTAAAAGATTGTTCTGAAACTGAACCAGTGATATTTACTTTCTCACCAAAGTCATATTGTTCTTTGTCTATTTCTAAATTGATGGTTATTTCATCAGAAATATCTTCTGCAATGTATTGACCGTTAGTTGCTGCTCCTGTTGCTCCCTTTAGTATCCAATCAGAATTATTATCGGTATCCCATCCATCATATATCCTCTGCCAACTAGACATATCATCACCAGTGTCGTCAAGTAATGGAGTTTGATCAATGATCACACCATCTGCATCCTTTAAAGTTACAAATTCAGAAACATCACTAAACCAAAAACTCGATGCCATGAAAACAGCATGATCATTTGGCTGTATGATTGTACCAGATGGTATTGTGTAAGACTTCCAAACTTTTGCTGGTATTATTTGCCATCCACTAACATCAATTGATAAATCAGTTGGGTTGTATAGTTCCAGAAATTCATTGATACTTGAACTTGCAATATTTGTTGATCTTGAATCAGTTCCTGGTGGATTTAATTCAATTTCGTTAATTACAATGTTTGAAGATATATTTGATGTTTGAGCTAATGCTGGTGTAATTGTCCCAGTAATCAAAATTACAGCTAGCAGTACAATTATTATTGTCGATTTCATCTTATTCTACACCTTAGTCTGATTGAAAATTGAATATGAGTAGAATATGGAGAAAAAGTTGATCTTTTTGTTAAAGTCAGAAATCCTTTATTTTTCATGCGTAAATTTAGTCAATATCGACTATAAAGAAAGCGCATAATTCGTCATTTTTCACTTTCATCAATGCAATTTTTACAAAATTTTCCATCCAATTTTTGCCCACAATCAGCGCAAATTCCACTACCAATATCTGCTTCAATCATTTTTTTCCGTTTAGTGACAAGAAACTTTATTCCAAAATAAATTGCAAGTGTTATGATAATTGCATAAATCGTGGATGTTATTGCTAACAAACCAATTAGAAAAAATAAACATGCCGCAATTAGAAGAATTTCCCTTCGATCGAATTTCACTAAATATAGTTTACTTGGATTTTTAAAAAGTTATGCCAAACTCAGAAACTAAGAAATTGCTTCATTCAAAAGTCAGCACTCTAACTCTTCTTCATTGCCTGGCAAAGATATTTGAAATCTGTATAATTAAAGTATTAATTTAAAATGGGATTGGCCGGATTTGAACCGACGACCTCTGCGACCCAAACGCAGAATCATACCAAGCTAGACCACAATCCCAGAATGAAAAAAATTTTGCCCAATTTAAATTCAATAGATTTTAAATAACTTAAAAAAAAATCAAATTATGGAAATAAATGACTACATAAAAGCAGGTAAAATAGCGGGTGAAGTTAGAGAAAATGTTAGGAAGAAAAACTGGGTTGGATCAACTGTTTTTGAAATTTGTGAGGAGGTAGAAAATGAGATTAAGAAACGTGGTGCAAAATGTGCATTTCCAGTTAATACAAGTATCAACGAAGTTGCTGCACATTATACAGCAGAACCTAATGATGAGCTAACTATATCAGATACAGACCTTGTAAAAATTGATCTTGGTGCACAGATTAATGGATATATTGCTGATACTGCAGTGACAGTTTGTTATGATTCACAGTTTGATATGTTAGTTAAAACTGCAGAAGATGCGTTAAATGATGCAATGTCTATGATGAAAGTTGGTGTTAAATCGAGTGATGTTGGTAAAACTATTGAAAAACGAATTAAACAAATGGGGTTCCTTCCAATTGCAAATCTTAGCGGTCATTCACTTGAGCAATATACTATTCATGCTGGAAAATCAGTTCCAAATATCTGGTCAATTGGTTCATTTCGATTCTCTGAGGAAGCATTTGCGTGTGAACCATTTGTGACAACTGGTGAGGGACTAGGATTTGTACATGAAGGAAAAATAAAAAATATTTTTTCATTATCAACAAGGAAAAAAACTAAAAATAAGGAAGCAGATAGACTGCTAGATTACATTTGGGATAATTTCAATACTCTTCCATTTGCATTACGTTGGATAAAAGAATGGGATGAGAATGAGGCGAGAGATTTGTTAACAATATTAATTAAAAAAAAGGCAGTTCATGCATATCCTATACTTGTAGAGGGAAATAACCAAAGAGTTGCACAGGCTGAACACACATTTATTCCGAATGAAAATGGTGTAACTATCACAACTATTGCCCCATAGTTTCGCCAAAGATTTTTGTAACTATTACTTTTCCATCACATGATTTACAGGATGAAACTTGTTTGAATAAATAATCGCCAAGTTTGAATTTACGTTGTGATGAATCATTACAACTAGTACATTCATCTACTGTGTAACAATTAATAATTTTCTTCTTTTCAAACATTACTGAGAAACCCCTATTGTATTTCCTACTCCAAGTATAATTATTGATTGACCAGGCTTAGAATTCTCTCGAATCATTTGATGAATATCAGACTTTACAGAAATTGCTTTTTCAGAAATTTCTTTTGTCATTAACGTTACTGCCTCTTTAATTGATTGCTTTATTACAATAGCAAATACTGGGATTTTATTCTTAGTTGCAATTTCTTCTATTTGAAATCTTTCAGTTCCTATTCCTCCTATTGCCGCACCAAATCCTTGTGCAGTTTCAGCTGATTCTTCACCCTCTAATTTCAATGCTGCATCAACCATGATTATAAGATCTGGTTTGTTTTTTTCAATAATTAACTTAGCAGCTTCACCTAATCTTCCTACAGTAGAATATGGACCTTCTGCCTTTACCAGATGAAGTTTTCGTTCTTCAAATTTAGATTCTGAGTAGATAGTTTCAAATGCAATCTCTTGTTTAGTTGTATTTCTCATCATATCACCAACAACCATTGGTCCTATACCATCACCAATTGGTTGTCCCTGCTCAATAGCAGAAACCGCTTCTTTCAGTGCTTCTGCCTCTTCCATGACAAATGGAATCATCATTTGTAGTGGTAAAATTAATGGAAAGTTTTTTTGTTTTTTTGCTGTGAGGAAAAGATGTCTTGTAATCTTATACATTAGTTGTAAGGTTGTTACGATCTCAACTAGATTTTGAACTTTGGTAATGTTAACCTTATCAATATCTGAGAACAGTAATGTTATTTGATTTCTAGTATAGTCTTCACGTGAACGAATTAAATGATTAATTTTTGGCATTATACCATTTGGATCAATATCTACAGGCATTATTGTAAAATATTCAAATAATTTATCCAACTTAGATTCAATATTAGAGGTAGGTTTTAGATTATTTTTAAGGTATGAAAATAATTCTTTTTTTGATTCATCTCTGAAAGAATCTAGCTTGTCAATACTTTTCTTTATCTCACCAGAAGTTATGAATAATTGAATTCGCTGACCGTAAAAAATGAAGATTATAATAGGTAAAATCCATACTAACATCATTAAAGGATTTGAGTCATCACTCATTCCCATAAGTTCATCAATGTCAAAATTGGTGAAATCCATCAAAAAGACTAAAAATTTTCCAAATTAAATCATTCCCAATTTCTCACGGCTAAATTAGCGAATGATTTACAATATGAGCTAAAAAATGTGCGAGTGTTTTTATTATAGATATAAAATGATTATTCCGTTATGCCACAAACAAAACCAATTGTTAGTATAGAAAATGTGGTTGCATCAGCAACTGTATTTCAAAAAATGGATCTAAATAATATTACAAAATTATTTCCAGATGTTGAATACCATCCAGATCAATTCCCGGGATTAGTTTTTAGATTAAAGAGTCCAAAGACTGCAACTTTAATTTTTACATCCGGAAAGATGGTATGCACCGGTGCAAAATCTGAGGAAATGTCAAGAAATGCTGTAAAAACAGTTGTACAGAAACTTCGAAAAGGTGGAATTCCTGTAAAGAAAAATGCACAAGTTACAATTCAAAACATCGTTGCATCAATTAATCTTGGTGGGAAAATTCATCTTGAGCAGGCCGCACGAACATTACCAAGAAGCATGTATGAACCAGAACAATTCCCTGGATTAATTCACAGAATGCTTGATCCAAAAACGGTAATACTTCTATTTTCTTCTGGTAAGCTAGTATGTACTGGTGCTAAAAAAGAACCAGATGTTTATAGATCTGTGAACAATCTTCATGCATTATTAGAAGAAAAGAAGTTAATGATTTACGAATAAATCGTTCATTTAATTTTTGTTCCAATTGGAACTTCATCAGATACGGTTAACCAATATGGTTTATCATTTAGATCTGCGGCAAGTAGCATTGCATTTGATTCTACTCCAGCCAATTTTTTTGTTTCAAGATTTGCTATAACAATAACAATTTTACCAACCATTTCATCAGGTTCAAAAAATTCTGCCCCACCTATTATCACATCACATTTTTTGGATCCAAGATCAATTATGCCCTTGAGAATCCTAGATTTTCCTGGAATCTTTTCTACTTCTAGAATTTTTGCTACTCTTATATCCAATTTTAAAAAATCATTGTATGATATTTCAGGCATGATTTTTGTTTGCTCAGCTGTTAAAAATGATTTCGAAATCAAGACTAATATTTTCCAAGATTAAGATTGGCGTATGGCAAAAATTGAAGCAGTAATTGACATTAATTCTACAATTGATAATGTTTGGAATATTATTTCAGATATAGATAATGAACCAAAATTTTGGAAAGGGACAAAAGAAGTTAGAAACATTTCAAAGGATGGGAATATTGTGAATCGTGAGATCACAATAGCATTTAAGGATAAAAAATGTATGCAGACAGTGACATTATCACCAAAAGAAAAGATTCAGGCTGACTTTACGAAGGGAATAATCAAGGGAACAAAGACTGTTACTATACAACAAAAAGATAATCTTGTAGAATTGAAGGCTGTATGGGATATTAGTCTGTCTGGAATGATGGGAATGTTTACTGGGATGATTACAAAGCATATTCAGAGTGGAAGTGAACAGGCTCTTGAATCAATAAAAAAAGAAGTGGAAAACTAGATGGATAATATTGCACTTGATGTCTTTAATTATATTTTTACAGCAATACTATGCGGAGTATTTCTAGCGTGGGTGTCTCTTATCTCCTCAATGTACAAATCTTTTACAAAAACTCCATACCTTGACAAATTTAAAAATTCATCTAACCAAACTCCGAAGGTTTCAATAATTTTACCTGCTAGAAATGAAGAGAAGTTTGTTGGAAAATGTCTAGAGTCATTTGTGCATCAGGATTATACGAATTATGAGATAATTGCAATTGATGATTCATCAGATGACAAAACATGTGAAATAATAGAAAAATATGCAAAAAGTAGTGAAAAAGTTGTTCCAGTAAAAGCAGGTCCAAAACCTGATGGATGGATGGGTAAAAACTGGGCATGTATAGAGGGTTTTAAACGAGCAAGTGGTGATTTGTTATTATTTACAGATGCTGATACACGATATTCAGAAAAAGTAATCTCATTTGCTGTTGCACACCTATTATCAGAAAAATTAGATGTTCTAACAGTAATTCCTAGATTACTTTGTCTAGATAATATTACAAAAATCACACTACCAATGTTATCAACATTTTTGCATTCACGTTACTCAGCACTAAACGTCAATAACCCAAAAAAAGGAATTGGGTATTTTTTTGGAAGTTTTTTTATTATAAAAAAAGAGATTTATGAAAAAATTGGAACACATGAAAAAGTAAAACATGAAATTATTGAAGATGGTGCATTAGGAAAAATTACAAAAGAATCAGGGTTTCGTCTAAAAATGGTTAGAGGTGAACATCTACTTGATGCAGTTTATTCAAGAAGTTCACAAGAAATGTGGAATGGGCTAGAAAGACTAATGGTGCCGTTGTATCACCAGAATAAATCATATGCTGTAGGAGTATTTTTTGCAGTTTCATTCATACTTTTCATTCCAGTTCCATTTTTGATATATTCTCTGGTTTTTGTATCACCCAATCATTATACATCATTTCTTCCACTATTGATTTCTGCAATTTTTTCAGCAGGCACTATTTTCATTGCAGCCCTTATGGAAACTAAAATGGGCTTGAATCTAAAATCTGTCTATGCACTATTTGCACCAATTGGAGGTTTGATTGTATCTTGTGGCTTTCTTTCAGGGATATTACAAGCAAACAAATCATCTGCAGTCACTTGGAGAGGAAGAAAATATTCTGTCAAAGAATTTTCTCAAAATTATATTAATCTTTAACTAAATTTCACAATTAATCAGTAAGGATTATAGTTACTTCATAGAAATCAAAATGATGAACAAATCAACTGCTTCTATTGGTGGAATTATCGGTGCAGTAGTTATTGTTTTTGTTGTGTTATTTTCTTTCCAGAATGTAGAAATTCCAACTACTGAACTTATTGTTTCTAATGGTCATGATGCAACCACAGTAGGTGAGACAATTTCTGGAGCTAAAACAAGTAATCTAAGTTTAACAGAAATTTTTGAGATTTCAGAGAGTGGTGTAGTGAAAGTTAATGTAGAACGTAATAGTGAAACACAGTTTTTAACGGCTGGTGTTGGTTCTGGTTTTGTTTATGATGATATTGGTCATATAATTACTAATGATCATGTTATTTATGATGCAAAAAAAATTACCATTACTTTTGTTGATGGTGAAGCTTTTTTGGCAGAGATAGTTGGTAGTGATCCTTATACTGATATTGCAGTAATAAGAGTAAATTCTACAATCGCAATGCTCAATCCATTATCAATAGGTAACTCTAACAATCTAAAAGTTGGTGAACAAGTTGCTACAATTGGAAACCCATTTGGTTTATCTGGTTCTATGACTTCTGGAATAGTTAGTCAAATTGGTAGACTTTTGCCACAAGAAAGTGGATACTCTATACCTGACGTCATTCAAACTGATGCCGCAATAAATCCTGGAAATTCTGGTGGTCCACTATTAAACATGGATGCTAAAGTTGTTGGGATTAATACTGCAATTCAATCTGCTTCAGGTGAATTTGCTGGTATTGGTTTTGCAGTGCCATCCGCAACTATCAAAAAGATTGTTCCAGTACTAATTGAAACTGGTGAATTCAAGCATCCATGGATAGGAATTCAAGGACATGATGTTGATCCGGAACTAGCAAAAGTACGTGAGCTAGGTAGTTCTAAGGGATTTCTAATAATGGCAGTAATTGAAGGTAGTCCTGCTGATCTTGGAGGGCTTTTGGGAGTTACTGAAACTGTTGAAATTGATGACAGAGAATATCCAATAGATGGAGATATTATCATATCAGTAGATGGAATAGAAGTTAGAAAAATTAGTGATATTCTTGTACATTTGCAAAGAAACAAGGTAATTGGTGATTCCATGGAATTAGAAGTGCTTAGAAATGGGGAAATTCTCGATATCACGATTACATTAGAAGAAAGACGAGATAATTAACCATAAAAAATTAAGTAGCTGTTTTTTAGAAATTCCATCATGAGTAAATTACAATTTGAGCATGATATACTCAATAAAATATTTGATGGTAAAGAAATTTCAAAAGATGAAGCATATCAGGTTTTTCTTAATTCAAAATCTAAACCAGATCAATTTTTTAGAATAGCAGAAAATATTCGAAATCAATACAAAGGAAAAATAATATCATTTTCAAAAAAATCATTTTTCAATATTCTAAATCTTTGTAGAGATACTTGTTCATATTGTACGTACAAGGCAGAAATGGATGAATCAAAATTATCCATGATGGGAATTAGTGAAATAAAAAAATTAGCGGAGTTATCATCTAAATTCAAGTGTACAGAGGCACTACTCGTAACAGGCGAACGCCCTGAACAAAAATATCCACAGGTAACTCGATGGTTGAAAGATCTTGGATTCTCAAGTACATCTGAATATTTAGTTCATTGTTCTGAACTACTCCTAGAATATGGTTTATTCCCACATACAAATGCGGGAAACCTTACAAAATCAGAAATGTCTGATCTAAAAAAAACAAATGTGAGTATGGGTCTGATGTTAGAAAACTCTAGCCACAGGCTTTTAGAAAAAGGGATGCCACATCACGATGCACCAAGCAAAGATCCAAAAGCTAGGATTCAGATTTTAAAAAATGCTGGCGAATTGAAAATACCAATGACTACAGGAATTTTAGTTGGAATAGGAGAAAATGATCATGAAGTGATTGATTCTCTTTTTACAATCAAAACACTTCATGAGCAATTTGGAAACATACAAGAGGTAATTTTGCAAAACTTTGAGCCAAAGCAGGATACAAAAATGAAAAAACACCCATCTACACCTCAACAATATTTTAAGAGAGTAGTAGCGATGGCGAGAATAATTTTGCCTGAAATGAATATCCAAATTCCACCAAACCTCTCACCTGTTAATTACAATGACTTTCTTGATGTTGGAATAAATGATTGGGGAGGAATATCTCCAATTACTGCTGACTATGTTAATCCAGAATTCTCTTGGCCACAAATTAACACATTAGAAAGTAAATGCACTGAACAGGGTTTTGAATTAAAGGCACGATTTCCAGTATATCCAAAATTTATCAAGATGATTAATCCTAATCTAAAAGAAAAAATCGAAAAACTTTCTGATAATGAAAACTATGTTAGGAGGAAATTTTGGAGATGACTTTAGAAACTACAAATTTGGATTCAAAACTTAAACAGGCAGATCCAATCATTGCTGGAATACTAAACAACGCATTATCAGAAAAGGAAATCGATATAAAAGATTCTGTAATGTTATTTTCCGCAAAAGGAATTGAACTTGAACTTGTGTGTTCCGTAGCTGATGAACTTAGAAAAAGAAGAGTAGGGGATGTTGTGACATATGTTGTAAACAGAAACATCAATTTCACAAATGTCTGTATAAAGCAATGTGGCTTTTGTGCATTCAGCAGAGATTTCAGGGAAGAAGAAGGTTATCTTCTACCAATAGAAGAAATAGTTAGAAGAGCCAAGGAGGCGCATGAATTAGGTGCGACGGAAGTTTGCATACAGGCTGGTCTCCCACCTGACATGGATGGAGAACTATATGAAAAAATTTGTCGTGAGATAAAGAAAGAAATTCCAAAGATGCACATTCATGGATTTTCACCTGAAGAGATTTTGTATGGAGCAACAACAAACGGTATTACAATAAGAGACTACCTTTTGAGATTAAAAAATGCTGGTGTGGATACGATTCCAGGTACGTCAGCTGAAATTTTAGATCAAAGAATGCGTGATAAAATTTCGCCAGGTAGAATTTCTGTTAAGGACTGGATTAAGGTTATCAAAACTGCTCACAAAATTGGGATAAGGTCAACGTCAACTATGATGTATGGTCACATGGAAAGTTATGTAGACCGTGCCAATCACATTGGGATCATTCGTAAAATACAGAAGGAGACTGGAGGATTTACCGAATTTGTGCCGCTCAATTTCGTACACACAGAAGCGCCCATGTACAAACATGGTTTACACAAGGGAATTCAACCTGGCGCTGATTCAGACGATATAATGCTGACACATGCGGTTTCCAGAATCATGTTGAACAACTGCATCGACAACATACAGATGTCATGGGTAAAAACGGGTGAAAAAATGTCACAGCAACTATTGAAATGTGGCGCAAACGACTTTGGAGGAACACTGATCAATGAAAGCATCTCAACTGCTGCAGGCTCACAGCATGGTCAACTATTGAAGCCAAAGCAAATCCGACACCTTGTCAGAGACGTTGGCAGGATTCCCGCAGAGAGAAACACCACATACAAAATACTCAAGACGTTTGAAAATGAACCACACGAGGAAATTTTAGATGATGTAGACGACACATCAAAGTTTGGTTCTTACTTTGATCTGATCAAAATTAAAAAATTCAGATACGAAAGAACCTAAAGTAGTAAAGTGTAGCCAAGATACACTACATATGCAATTGCTAAACCAACCCCAACTGGTCTTGGGATATATTTTCTTAATCCTATAAACAAGACTAAACTAAATGCAATCATGATATAGAAATCAGTAAATGCATCAGCAATAACAGGAATTCCTACAATTGTTCCTGCAACACCGCCTATAAAGAGAATATTGTATATATTGCTACCAACAATATTACCAATTCCAATATCCATTTGTTTTTTTCTTATAGCAATGATTGATGTAACTAATTCAGGAAGTGAAGTGCCAATTGCAATGATTGTAATGCCTATTACCATTTGAGATATTCCAAGACTTTCTGCAATTGATACAGCACTATCAATAGTAAGTTGGCCACCAATGAATAATAGAATAGCACCAATGAAAACAAAACCTAGAGCACGTGGTACATTTGTTATATGAAATTTTGATAATGCCATTTCACTTTCTGGATCCTCATTTTCTACATCATCACCAACTGGATTCTGCTTTTTTGCAGTTTTTATTGTATAGATACTAAATGCGATTAGACCAGCAAGCAATATCACACCATCAATTTGTGAAATTTCTCCATCGTATGATAATACTACTAGAAGTAATGAAACACCAATCATTATTGGAAGCCACCTTCGAGTTGTAATTTTTCTCATTGCAAGCGGAGCAAATATTGCAGAAATTCCGATTACCATTCCAACATTACTAATATTGCTTCCAACAATATTTCCCAAAATCAGTTCTGTATGTGATCCAATTGCAGCAATTATACTTGTAGCGAGCTCTGGTGTTGATGTTCCATATGCTACAACAGTTAATCCAATAACAATACTACTAACTTGCAGTTTTTTTGCAAGCGCAACACTTCCTAATACAAGAGCATATCCACCAAAACATAAAATGACTAATCCACCGATAATTATTCCAATATCGATGGCTACCATAATGATATTTTGGAAATACCTTGTTTAAACCACATACTTTATTCAATTTTTACAATTCTAACAATCAATCTAGATCCCACGACTAGTTGATTGAGAAAACAAGTAGAATAGCTCAACAAAATCTTAGTTAAATATTAATAAAGTAATATACCGTACTATACGGTATGAAGGCAAGATTAACATATGTTCCAATCGAGGTTGCAGAGCAGTTTGATGATTTCATTATTTACAGAGATGAGGAAGTATTAGATGCTGTAAAGGCAAGAACAAGAGATTTTAGCACACTTTCATTATTGAAGCTACTTTATCAGGTTAAATCCAATCCCATGACCTTTTCTGATCTATATACAAAATCAAAGATAAGGATGAAAAGATCCTTCCTAAATTACATTGATCTTTGTTTAAAGTACAATTTTCTTAAAAAAGAAGCTGTAGGACCAAATGTCATATACTCAATTACAGATAACGGTTCAATTATGCTAAATCTGTTTATGCAAAAGAAGAGTAATTAAAGAAAGTAAAATAATCAAAGTGATGAAGCAGGATGATTTTCCAAGTGCTGAGATCCATGAAACGAAAAAAATCCAATATAACAACCCAATAATTTTTGCAGGTTTCGTAGGAGCAGGTTTAGTTGGAACGATATCAGTGAATCATATAATAAATGAATTAAAAATGAAAGAAGTTGGATTTATGCGCTCAAAGCATCTCCCTCCATCAACAGTTTTTATGCAAGGAAGATTAAGACATCCATTTCGATTTTATGCAAATGATGATGGTTCTATCTGTGCAATAATTTGTGAAATTATAATTAGTCTTGAAGGACTGTATGCAATTGCCTCATCAATTTTAGAATGGGCAGAAAAGAAGGGCTCTAATGAAATAGTAGTTTTAGATGGTATAGCTAGCTCAAAACATGACAACAAAACATTTTGTGCCGCAGAGGCTGATCTATGTAGAATAATGGAAAACAATGGAATTGAAATGATTCCACAAGGATTCATCACTGGGATATCTGGTGGTATTTTGAATGAGTGTCTGGTAAGAGAAATTCGTGGTGTGACACTTTTAGTTAGAGCCAATGAAAAGTCTCCGGATCCATTAGCGGCTAATACATTACTAAATTCAATGATTAAGGCATACGGAATGAAAATAGATGCAAAGGAATTGAAAAATCAACAAAAACAGATTGGTAAAGATTTCAAAGAACTTTCGGAAAAATATACGGAACATAAAAAAATAGATTCAAGTATGTACATGTGATGTGTAAATTATGATAAGTTACAAAAAAGTGGGTGTAGATATCAATGAAATTAAAAAAAGCCAACAAGCAATTGGAAAGATCATCGCATCTACACACAACTACCAGAAAAAGGCAAAAATGACACATGGATTTGGTCATTATGCTGGAATTGTAGAAATTCCAGGAGGAAAATTACTAGCTACACATACTGATGGTGTTGGAACAAAAGTCCTAATTGCTAATAAAATGCAAAAATTTGATACTATTGGTATTGATTGTGTTGCCATGAATGTTAATGACATTATATGTATTGGTGCAACACCAATTTCATTTGTTGATTATATTGCTGCTAATAAAAATAAACAACAAATTTTTAAAAAAATTGTAAAAGGTCTAGCAGTTGGTGCAAAAAAAGCTAATGTCCCAATAATTGGTGGTGAAACAGCAATAATGCCTGACTTATTTGCCGGTAAAGATTTTGCATTTGACTTAGCTGGTGCTATAGTAGGACTATTATCAAAAAAAGAAATGATTCTTGGTAAATCAATAAAGACTAAAGATGTGATAATTGGTGTGAAGAGTTCTGGCTTGCATTCAAATGGTTATTCGCTTGCTAGAAATGCATTATTAAAAAAATTCTCTTTAAGAGATAAAATCAGGGGTATTGGAACATTAGGAAATGCCCTACTTTCCCCAACAGAAATTTATGTAAAACCAGTTCTAGAATCAAATCAAAAATGTAAGATACATGGATTAGCACACATTACAGGAGGATCATTTACAAAACTTCTTCGTCTAAAGAACATTGGGTATGATCTTGATCAATTACCAAAAACTCCACCACTTATGAAATTAATCCAAGATTGTGGGGTTAAAACTGATGAAATGTATAAGACATTCAACATGGGAATAGGATTTTGTGTTATTGCGCCGCAAAATGAAGTCAAAAAAATACGAAAAATCTTCAAAAAACATAAAATGATCACATATGAGATCGGAAAAATAATTAGCAAGAAAGGGGTCTTTATAAATTCAAAAAAAATCGCCTAAGTAATTAGACTAAACCTAAGAAAAAAATTATCTAGATATCATCAAATATACCATTTTCTTGGATTTAATATGTCAGAAGTAGATGTCCCATCTCATTTTACGATGAAAGGTCTTGCTATAGCGCTCGCAGGAACTGCTATTCTTACTGTCATGATATTCACACTTCCAGACATCATAGGCTTGGAACTAACAATTGCAATGATGGCTACATTATCAGTTTTGATGGGAATGTATGTCATTTTGATTACAGAGATCATTCATCGAACTTCGCTGGCCTTGGTTGGCGCATTAATTATCGTAATTGTTCTGTTTTCGGTTGGGGTACTTGAGCCGCATGATACTGTTGATTTTGTAATTGGGTCGATTGATTTCAACACTATAGGCTTACTGTTAGGAATGATGCTAATTGTTGGAGTACTTGGTGAGACTGGTATATTCCAATACATCGGCATAAAGGCTGCAAAGGCGTCTGGTGGAAATATCTGGAAGTTACTAATCTTACTTTCAGTCATCACTGCAGTCGGTTCTGCATTTCTGGACAATGTTACTATGGTCCTTCTTATGGTTCCAGTTACAATCTCTGTTGCAAAAATTCTAAACATCAAACCAGTCTTTTTGATTCTAGCTGAAATATTTGCATCGAATATTGGTGGTGCAACAACACTGATTGGTGACCCACCAAACATTATGATTGGCTCTGCTGCTAATATTTCATTTATAGACTTTGCATGGCATATGACACCGGAAATAATTATTACACTTGCCTTTTCATTTTTACTTTTCAAAATGATGTTTAGGAAAGAACTAAAACAAAAACCTGAGAACCTTGATAAATTACAACAGCTAAATGAGAGAGATGAAATAAAGGACATGGTATTGCTCAAAAAATCAGCAATAATTCTTGGCGCTGTAATCATTATGTTTATGTTACATGGTATGCTTCATCTAGAAGTTGCAGTTATTGCACTGGGTGGTGCGGCAGTACTCCTTGTTGTCACAGGCATACAACCGTTTAAAGCACTCCACCATGTTGAATGGCCGACGCTGTTATTTTTCTCAGGTCTGTTTGTGATAGTTCACGGTGTAGAAGCATCAGGAGCATTGGAGGTTCTTGCACATCAAGCTGTAAATCTTACTCAGGGAGATCTTGCGGCAAGTATATTCACTATAGTATTTACTTCTGCTTTCGCGTCTGCTTTCGTTGATAATATACCGTTCACTGCAACAATGATCCCGATAATAGAAAACATTTCAGCAGATCCTATGTTTGTAAATACACTATCACAGTTCGACTTTAATCCATTATGGTACGCTCTTGCATTCGGTGCTGACCTAGGAGGAAATGGAACATTGATTGGTGCTAGTGCAAATCTAGTTGCAGTGGCAGTGGCTGAAAAGTTTGGAGTTAGAATAATGTTCAGAGAATTCCTGATCAAAGGCATGCCAATAATGATTGCTACAACAGTAGTTGCTTCGGTTGCATTCTATATCAGATTGCTATATTTTTACTAAAAAAATAGATGAAAATTATTTAAATTCAAGTACGTTCACAAAAACCGATATGCCTAGATTTGATAAACCAACAAGAGATGAGGTATTAGCCAAATATGAAAAAGACTACATGGAAAGGCTTGCGGCAGATGGAAAAATTGAATTAACTGAAAAAATGTCTGCAGAGTTGGCAGAAAATGCAATAACATTTGATGATTACGAAAAAGAGTATCTTGAAAGATATGAAAAGGGTCAAACCGTAGAAAAAACATCAGAAACAGTAGAACCTGAGACAGTAAATTTGGGTGGTGCAATGCCGAAGGGTTGGAAGCCAGCAACTGAACCAAGCATTACTAAAGTAGAAGAGACTGTTGCTAAAGTTGATAATGAAATTGATGATCTTAAAAAAGAACTAACTGAGTTGACAGTTGAACTTGAATCAGAAAGAAAAGAGCTCAAAAGTATAAAGCCAAAGAAAAAACCTAGTGCAAAGAAGACAGGTAAAAAGAAACGATCGGTGAAGACAAAGAAAAAACCTAGTGCAAAAAAGACAGGTAAAAAGAAACGATCGGTGAAGTCAAAGAAAAAACCTAGTGCAAAGAAGACAGGTAAAAAGAAACGTTAGTGATTATCTTAATCCCCATCTTGACATTACTTTGTATTCTAATTTTTTGAATACAAATCCATCAATTAGTATTCCAATACCCATTATTACTAGCATCATTGCAATAACTTGAGAAACATCGTTTAGTTGTCTTCCTACATTTAGTAAGAAACCAAGACCCAAAAATGAAAATAGTAATTCTGCTCCTATTACTCCTCTCCATGCAAATGCCCAACCTTGCTTAAATCCAGAAATCATGTATGGAAACGCTGCAGGAATTAAAACTGTTGTAACTAATTGACTTCCTTTTGCACCCATATTTCGTGCTGCTTCAATATATGATGGATCTATGTTTTTCACCCCAGTATACGTATTGATAGTAACCGCAAATATTGCACCTATTGCTGTTACAAAAATAATTCCAGAATCTGTTAATCCAAACCAAAGAATTGCAAGTGGAACCCAAGCTATTGATGGAATTGATTGTAATCCAAGTACTAATGATCCAATTGTTTGATTTACTGTCTCAACACGTGCCATAAATATACCAAGTATTAGTCCTCCACTTATTGCGATTGACAAACCAATGATAAGACGTAACATGCTTGTTCCAATACCATAAAACAAGCTTCCGTCAGAAATACCATAAACTAGATCTTCTGCAACCTCAATTGGTGATGGAAAAATGTTATCAGGCCATACATTTGCTGTATCAATTGCTTGCCAAACTAGTATAATTGCTATATAAAATATAATTTTTTTACCAAATAGACTTCCTTTCATTTAGATCAGTTTCCTCCTACTTCAGGTCTAAGCTCAGACAGAATCTTTTGTTGATACTCAATTAAATTTTCATCCTCAGATACACGTGGTCTCTTGTAATTGATATCAAGTATTTTTTTTACAATTGATGGTCTATGACTAAAAACTGCAACACGTGATCCAAGAACTGCCGCTTCTGGTACGTTATGTGTTACAAAAATAATAGTCTTCTTTGTTTTCTGCCAAATTAATTGCATTTCCACCAATAATAGATCACGTGTTTGTGTATCAAGTGCTGCAAATGGTTCATCCATCAATAATACATCAGGATCCATTACTAATGCTCTCGCTATTGCCACACGTTGTTTCATACCAGTTGATAATTGGTACGTATAGGAATTTGCAAATTGAGTTAACTGCATCATGTCAAGATATCTTTTTGATATATCATTACGTTCTTCCTTAGGAATTCCGGCAATTTTTAAACCATACTCTACATTATCCTTAACTGTTAACCATGGAAATAATGCACCTTCTTGGAAAACCATTATACGATCAGGTCCTGTGTCATCAAGTTTTTTACCATCCAGTAGAATCTCTCCGCCATCTGGCTTTTCCAAACCAGCTAATATTCTAAGGAAAGTAGATTTTCCACATCCAGATGGACCAACAACACATATGAATTCGCCATCTTCAACAGTCAAATTCACTCCACCTAAAGCTTTGAGTGGTTTTCCATCATGTTCAAAAAACTTTTCAACGTTTTTTGCTTCTAGTTTACCCATTTTGTTCTACACCCACTGAGTTTTGTGATATGTTTTCATTATAAAATAATCCATCAAGATTATATCCAGAACGCCCAAGGTACCCAAGTGAATCTGCCCGTTCTGCAAAAGTGAGTACAGAGTTTTTTATTGGATCAGATGTTATTTCAAGATTTGAAAATGATTCATCAACAATTTTTTTAGAAAATGTTTTTCCCATATAGTCTTGCATAAATTCATTATAGATCATTTTTGTCTTATCTGGGTTTGAGTTTATCCATTCAGCTGTTTTTTGATTAGATAAAATCCATTTTTCAACAGTTTCAGGGTTTTGTTCTATAAAATTTGTCCGACCAATTAATAATACAGATGAAAATTGCTTTTCCGGCCAAAATTGACTTTCATTGAACAGTCTAACTCCACCAAGTTCCTCTACCAATATTGTTGCCCATGGCTCTGGAACCCATGCTCCATCTATGTCACCCTTAGCAAAAAGCGTATAGATATCAGGGTTTGAAATATTTATAACAAAAACAGTCCCACCTTTCTCTACCGGTTCTAATCCATGTGTTGAGAGATAATGTCTAAGTGATACATCCTGTGTATTACTAATTTGTGGAGATGCAATTCGTTTTCCCTGAAAATTTTCAATTGAATCTAATCCAGAATCTTTTTGAATGATAAAGCTTGCACCACCATTTGCTGCTCCTGCCAAAATTTTTAGATCTTGACCGTTTGATTTTAAGAAACCATTGATGATTGGTCCTGGTCCCACGTAAGCAAGATCAATTGATTTAGCAAATAGTGATTCTATAACTTGTGGACCACTGTCAAATATCTTCACTTCAATTATTTTTTGCTCAGTTAAATTTTCCTGAAAGATGTTATTTTCGATTCCTACAATTGGAACTGCATGACTAATGCTAGGAAAAAATGCTACACGTATCTCATTATCAGAATTATCTGTTGAAGTAATATTCAGTATAGCCGCCATCAACACTATAGCAGTTAATCCAATGCCGATTACGTATGAAATTTTCATAAAACAGCGTTATAATTCTGGGTTAAATAGTAAGCGAATTTTAGCTGGAGCTAGCCCAGACTCGGTTTAATTGAGTTAATTTTTTGAATCATGAGCATTGAAAAATGAATAACACAAAAAATAAATTCTAACGTACATTCTCAGATTTGCTCTATGAAAGAAAAAGCTATATTGGCATTCTCTGGGGGTCTAGATACATCGGTGGTTGTCAAATATCTACAAGAAAAACACAACATGGATGTTGTAACCATTACTGTAGATGTTGGACAAGGTGATGATTACAAAAAAATTTCAGCAAAGGCAAAGAAGTTAGGAGTCAAAAAACATTATAATATCGATGCAAAAAAAGAATTTGTCACAGATTACATATTTCCAGCCATTAAAGCAAATGCATTATATCAAAAAAAGTATTGTCTGGCAACAGCACTTGCTCGACCATTAATTGCACAGAAAGTTTTACAAATTGCAAAGAAAGAAAAGGTTACATCACTTGCGCATGGTTGTTCTGGTAAAGGAAATGACCAAGTAAGGTTTGACTTAACAATGATGGCTGGTTCTAGTCTTCCTATAATTGCACCAATTAGGGATCTTAACTTGGATAGGGCGACTGAATTAAAATTTGCAAAGAAGCATGGTATTAAAATTGATAATGTCGCAAAAAAATTTAGTATTGATCAAAACTTATGGGGTCGTGCAATTGAAGGTGGAGTTTTAGAAAATCCAATGAATGAACCACCTGATGATGCTTTTATTTGGGTAAAAACAAAAAACTTACCAAATAAACCAATCTATCTTAAAATAAAATTTGAGAAAGGGATTCCTGTAGCGATAGATGGAAAATCTATGAATCCAATTAAATTAATTGAATACATTAACAAAAAGGCAGGATCAGCTGGTGTTGGAATTATTGATCATATAGAGGATCGTGTTGTGGGAATAAAGTCACGTGAAGTTTATGAAACACCTGGTGCTGCATGTTTAATTGAAGCACATGCAGATCTAGAAAAAATGGTTCATACAAAACATGAAACAAAATTCAAATCAATGGTAGATGATGAATGGTCTTGGCTGGTATACTCTGGTTTATGGGAAGACCCATTGAAAAAAGATCTTGATAAATTCATAGAACAAACTCAAAAACCAGTCTCAGGAATTGTCAAATTAAGGTTATTCAAAGGAAGTCTTCGTGTAGTTGGAAGAGAATCAAAAAACTCGCTATATAGTCATAAAATTGCAACATATGGAAAAGGTTCTAATTTTGACCAAAAATTAGCTAAAGGTTTTGTTGAATTATGGGGAATGCAATCAACAGAAGCTAATAAATTACATAACAAAAAGTGAAAAAAAATATGAAATGCCCAGAATGTGACGCGAATCTCAGTATTCCTGATGATGCTTCCGTTGGAGAAATAATCTCTTGTAGTGATTGTGGAGCCGACTATGAAATCTCAAAAAGAGATGGATCTACAGTTGAACTCAAAGAAGCAGAAACAGTAGGCGAAGACTGGGGAGAGTAGTTGACTGAAATTTGTATTGTGTTTGATCGTCTAAGGTCAGAAGAAAAAATCCTTGAAAAACAAGCTGTTGAATTAGGTTATGAATCTAAGATGGTTGACGCAAAATCCACTCATTTTAATACAGATAGTGCAAAGAATGATAATAATTTTGGTGATGTTGTATTAGAACGTTGTATCAGTTATTATCGTGGACTTCACTTTACTTCTTGTCTAGAATTTCTAGATATTCCTGTAATCAATAAATTTGATGTTTCAAATATTTGTGGGAATAAATTACTAACTTCATTACTGCTAAGAAAGAACAATATCCCAACACCAAAAACATATTTCTCTTTTTCTGCAGATGCAACACGTGAAAATCTAGATAAAATTGGCTACCCTGTTGTAATAAAACCAGTTGTTGGTAGCTGGGGTCGAAATATAATTCCACTAAAAGACAAAGATACATCAGAAGCAGTAATTGAACAGCGAGAAATTACTGACGGCCCATTAGATAGAATTTTTTATATTCAGGAACTTGTAGATAGACCACCAAGGGATATACGTGTAATAACAGTTGGTGATAATGCAATTGCTGCAATGTATCGTAAATCATCTGGTGGATTTAAGACCAATATAGCACTTGGAGCTGAGCCAGAGATTTGTGATATTACAAATGAAATGGAGGACCTATGTGCTAAGACATCAAAAGCAGTTGGTGGTGGTATTTTAGGCATAGATCTGATGGAAGATAAGAAAAAAGGCTTGGTGGTTAATGAGATCAACAATACTGTTGAGTTCAAAGGACTGATAAAAGTGGCAAAAACCAACATTCCAAAGGAAATGATTGATTTTGCTGTAAATTCAATTAAAAAATAAAACCAATTAATTAACAATAAATTATAGCAAAACCCGAATGTATTATGCTGAAAGTTGGAATTGTAGGTGCATCAGGATATGTTGGTGGAGAAGTACTTCGGCTACTGTTAAGTCATCCAGAAGTAGAGGTTTCAACTGTTACATCAAGACAATATGTTGGTGAATATATTCATAGAATCCATCCAAGTCTCAAAGGTTTCACTGATCTAACATTTTCAGAACTTGACTATGATAAAATGTCTGATCAATGTGATTTAGTTTTTACGGCTGTTCCACATGGAACTGCAACTGAAATTGTAAAATCATTCTACGATAGAGGTATGAAAATTATTGATCTTAGTGCAGATTATAGATTACATGATGCAAAAGATTATGATAAATGGTATGGTTGGGAACACCCACACCCAGATTATTTAGAAAAATCAGTATTTGGAGTACCAGAACTTCATAGAGAACAAATTAAAAATTCACAATTGGTTTCTTGCCCAGGATGTATGGCAGTAACATCTACACTTGCATTGTATCCATTGATAAAAAATGACATAATTGAAACAGAACACATAGTTGTTGATTCTAAAATTGGTTCGTCTGGTGCAGGTGCAGGTGGCACGTCTGGCACACAGCATGCAATGAGAGCTGGAGTTATTCGACCATACAAACCTGCAAAGCATCGACATACTGGTGAAATTGAGCAAGAACTAAGTGAAGTTGCTGGTAAAAAA
>CACLNC010000003.1 GCA_902608175.1 uncultured marine group I thaumarchaeote
TCAGGCAGATTGTCCATACTGGGCAACTACAACTATGACTTTGTTAAAATTAGATAAAAAATACCGCGCAACTATAATCCAAAACACTGATAGTGCTTTAGGCATGTTAAGAAAGATACAGCATTATGTAGCATGGCAGGAAATTGATACTGAAACTGTAAAAGAACTTTTAGATAAAAAAGCACGAAAATCGGGCTATAAGAAAATCACAAATGATGATATCACTTCTATTGGATTTAAGACAATTGATGAACTTGCATCATCTTTGGCTGATGGAAAGACTACAATGTCAAAACTAAAGCCAATGAAGCCTTGGTTTGCATTATCACCACCAAGACATGGATTTAAACGCAGTACAAAGAAACTTTATGGTCAGAAGGGACTTTTAGGACATAACAAAGAACTTAATGTAATAATAAAAAATATGATGTAAAATGGCAACAAGATTAAGAAAAACCAGAAAACTGAGAGGTGGACGACACATGGGATGGGGTCAGGTTGGGCAGCATCGTGCGAGTGGACACAAAGGTGGTCTTGGAAGATCTGGTCATATGAAACATCTTTGGAGTACAGTTATCAAAGAGGATCAAGATCACTTTGGTCACAAATCATCTCATCGTCCTGTATCAGTTGCAATAATTACAAAAAGATGGATTAATGTGCGTGATCTTGATGATATATTTGCAAAGTCTGGTAAATCAGAAAACTCAAAAAAAATTATTGATTTGACAAGTTTAGAATTTGATAAACTTCTGGGAGGGGGACAAGTTAAAACTGCTTATACAATTAAGGTAAAACTAGCAACTACTTCTGCTCAAGAAAAAATAAAAAAATCTGGCGGAGAAATTATCATACCTAAAATTGAACATAGGTTCTACAATAAAACTGAAGAAAAAACACCAGATAAGACTGAAGAAAAAACACCAGATAAGACTGAAGAAAAAATAGAGCAGGAAACTACAGATAAAAACGAAAATATAGCAACAAACAATGGCTGAAGGAACTATTACTGATACTATACGAAAAATCGTAGCGAAAGCTGAACCATATATCCCACAGGTACCAAAACCTAAGAAGAAAATACCATTACCACACAAATTACTATGGACAGTTGGCTGTCTTGTAATTTATCTAGTAATGAGTCAAACTCCATTGTTTAATGCAACAACTCCAGAATTTGACTTTCTAGCTTTTGCCAGAGTAATTTTTGCATCTCAGCAGGGTTCATTAACAGAACTTGGAATTGGGCCGATAGTTACTGGTGGGTTGCTCATGCAATTACTGAGGGGTTCAGATATTCTCAAGTTTGATTTTAAAAGACCTGAAGAAAGGGGAGTCTTTCAGACCGCCACAAAAATTGTTACGTACATAGTAGTAGTAGCTGAATCTGTAGTTTATGCTATTGCAGTATATGGTCCAACTATTACAGAGCCGACTGTGTTGTATGTAATTATTGGGCAGTTGATGGGGGCTTCTATACTCATCATGTTCTTAGACGAACTGATTCAAAAAGGATGGGGATTGGGAAGTGGAATTAGTATTTTCATCATGGGTGGTGTTGCACAACAAATACTGTGGAGTCTGTTTAGCCCGCTTCCTGGAGGTGATGGTGCTAGTATTGGTGTAGTTCCTATGGTAATTCAGGCATTACAAGCGGATATATCAACTGGAATGATTGGATTTAATCTAGCTGAAACTTTCTTTAGATCTAATTCGCTGCCGAGCATATTTGGATTGTGTCTCACTGCAGGTGTATTACTAGTTTTAGTGTATACACAGGGAATGAAAGTTGAGATTCCAATTGTGTCTACTAAATATCGTGGATTTGCTGCAACATATCCTATCAAAATGATGTATGTATCTAACATACCTGTAATTTTAGCAACAGCACTTACTGCAAACGCAGTATTCTTAGGTCAGATGTTCTGGGCAAATTTCAACCCTAGGAACAACAACGAATTTCTGAATATTTTAGGACAGTTTGATCCGACAAGTCCGTCCACACCGATTGGTGGAATAGTTTACTATATCACACCGCCTCGAGGACTAGATCTTGCAGCCCTAGATCCTATGCGTGCAGTGCTTTATGTTCTATTCATGATTGGAATTGTAGTTGTATTTGGTAAACTTTGGGTTGAGCTTGGAGGTTTATCTCCTAAGAAGGCAGCACAAAACTTACTTGATGCGGATGTTCAGATTCCAGGATTTAGAAGATCAAACAAGCCGGTAGAATCACTTCTAAATAGATACATACCATCTGTTACAATTATTGGATCTGTGGTACTTGGGTTAATTGCTGGAGTATCTGATGTTTTAGGTGTATTTGGTTCTGGAATAGGAGTATTGTTGATGGTTGATATTTTAATTAACTACTATAATCAACTCATTAAAGAGCAGGTGGAAGTTGTAATGCCACGGCTTGGTGCTTTACTTGGTAGAACGTAAAAAAGTCATAATAGTTGGGATTCCTGGTGTTGGAAAAACATCACTAGTAACTAAAGTTGTAGAATTAATCAAAACAAAAAATAAAACTGCTAGTGTACATAGTTATGGTACTGTAATGCTTGAGCTGGCTAAAGATTTTGGAGTTAAAGATAGAGATGAATTACGAACATTACCAGTTGAAAAACAGAAAGAACTTCAAAGACTTGCAGCTGAAAAACTTGCAAGTTTGAATGATGATGTTATCTTTGTTGATACTCACGCATTCATATCAACAAAAGCAGGATTCTATCCTGGATTACCAAATCATGTCATACAAATCATAGAACCTACTAATTTCATAGCAATAACTGCTAGTCCTGATGAAATTCATAATAGAAGAATTAAAGATGAAACTAGAAATAGAGATACAATATCAATTGAAGAAATTAAAAAAGAGCTTGCTGTGCAAGATGCTATGTTATCCAGTTGCTCAGTACTTTCAGGCTCACCAATGAAGGTAATTTTTAATCATGAAGGAAACATTGAAGAAGCTGCTAATAATGTAATAGAAACTATAGGAGTTTAATGATGGAATTTAATATATTGCAATTTCTAGATGTAGTATTCTTACAAATGGATTTCTTTGGAATGAGAGAAGGACCATTAGGTAGTCCTGATCCATGGATTAAAGGAATCATACCAGGTTGTCTTGTCATGATTGGTTTTGCACTTTTACTAAACTTGTTTAACTCTGGAATAAGAAAAAAAATGGTTGATCAGGTAAAGTTTACGCGAATTACCAAAGAGGTTAGAGCCTGGCAAAAAGAAAGAATGGCAGCATTTAGATCAAAAGATAATGAAAAGATAGCATCTCTCAACAAAAAATCATCTTACATGAACAAAATGAATATGGAAATGATGCAGATGAACATGCGACCATTAATGATAACTATCATACCATTGTTATTGATATTTTACTTTGTTCTTCCAACACTCTTTTCGTATACAGTTGCAATATCACCGGTACACATGAATATTATTCCTGGTGAATGGTTTGAACTTACATGTTCTGCTGCTAAAGTAGAAGAGGGAAAATACTGTGGTCAAGAAAATGAATTATATCTTTGGGCTTGGTATTTCTTAGCATCTGTGGGTTTAAGCGGAATTATTATGAGAGTAACTAAGACTCAAATGAATCTTGGATAAGTTGACAAAATCTATTGTAATTTCAGGTCCACCAGCAGTTGGAAAGACAACAATTGCTAAGGGGATTGCAGAAGAATTTGATTTAAAATTCCTTGCAGGTGGTGATTTACTAAAGGAGATGGCTAATGAGCTAGGATTTGATACTAAAGGAGATGATTGGTGGGATACTGAAGATGGGATGTCATTTTTGAGTGAAAGAAAAAAAAATCCTGAATTTGATAAAAATCTTGATGAAAAACTAAAAGAGATATTCTTGAAAGACAATGTTGTAATTACAAGCTATACAATACCTTGGATCGTTGATCATGGTATAAAGATCTGGCTTGATGGAAGTCTAGAGAACAGTGCAAAAAGAATGAGAACACGAGATAATGTATCAGTAGAAGAATCATCACAGATTGCTAAAAAACGATATGATGAGAATAAAACAATTTACAAACAACTGTATGGTTTTGAATTTGGTAAAGATCTTTCAGTATTTCATAAGATAATTAAAACTGATGACCTAAACGCTTCCGAAGTTTTAAAAGATACAATTAGTGCAATTAAGGAATTACTTTGACACTAAAACAATTAGAAAATCTTGTAACAATTGATCAGGATATAACAGATCCTAAGATTGGAACATACTATAACAAAAGAACAATCGAACAGCTATTACAATATGGATTAATTCTAGTAGACAAACCACCAGGTCCAACTAGTCATGAAGTTGTAGCATGGGCAAAAAGAATTTTAGAGATACCAAAAGCTGGTCATAGTGGAACTCTAGATCCACAAGTTTCAGGTGTTTTACCATTAGGATTAGGTGAGGGAACAAAGGTTTTGGGAGTTTTATTATTTGGTCCGAAAGAATACTTTGGGCTTGGACGCTTACATTCACAGCCATCAAAGGAAGAATTACAGAAATTACTAAAAGAATTTACCGGAGAAATATTTCAAAAGCCACCACAACGTTCTGCTGTACTAAGACAGACAAGAACAAGAAAAATATATGAATTAGAACTTATTGAACAAAAAGAACGATTGTTGTTATTACGTGTTTTATGTGAGGCCGGAACCTATATCAGGAAATTATATTATGATATTGGAGAAGTTTTAGGACCAGGTGGATCAATGATAGAATTACGGCGTTCCAGAGTGCATCAATTCTCTGAGGATTCTAAACTTGTTACAATGCACCAGCTTGCAATTGCATATTCTGATTGGAAAGAGAAAGGAGATGAGTCAAAGCTTTCAAAAATAATTCTACCTGTTGAACATGCACTAAGTGAAATAAAATCTGTCGTGATCAGAGATTCTGCTGTTGATTCATTATGTCACGGCGCACAACTTGCAATTCCAGGAATTTTACAGATATCTCCTAACTTAAAAAAAGGTGAACTAGTTGGGGTGTATACACAAAAAGGTGAAATCGTTGCTCTTGCTGAATCACTTTTAGATGAATTAGAAATAAAGGATAATGATAAAGGATATGCATTTCAAACAAAACGAATTATTATGACGGTAAACACATATCCAAAAAATTGGCGTACAAGTGCAAATCCAAAAGAATAGTTGATGAGAAGATGGTACCTAGAGGATTAATTTTAGCGCTATTGATTGGTTTGGTTGCTGGACCAGTTTTTGGTATAATACTTTATCAAACTGACACTCATGAGCAATTAGTATTTGTTGATGGTTCATCAATATCAATTCTCACAGAAAAAATTGATTTTGATTTAGGTGAAGAAATATCTATAAAAATAATCAATTCAGGAACTACAGAATTAACTTTCTCGGATACATCATATGGGTTGGAAATAAAACAATTGGATGGAATTGTTGTTTTTAGACCATTATCATCACAGGTAATTTCAACTCTTAATTCACATGATGAAATAGAATTTTCTTGGGATCAATTAAAAAATAATGGTGAACAAATACTTGAAGGAAGTTACAAGATTACGTCAGTTGGATTTGATGATAATAAAAACATCATAAAAAAATCAATTATAATTAATATTCTAAAATAATATTATAATGCATTTTTATAATGAGATTCTTTCATGTAGTTTGGCGAAGATAATGCCGGGGTCGCCTAGCCTGGTAGGGCGCGCGCCTGGAAATTATATACCATAAAGCGCGTTCTCGCAAGGGATCGAGAGTTCAAATCTCTCTCCCGGCGCCATTACATAATAATCATGGTAACGAATTAAAATAATGAAAAAATATGATATTGCAATTATAGGTGGTGGCGTATTAGGAAATACTATTTCTTATTGGTTATCTGTTTTATATGATCTAAAGATATGCGTCATTGACAAAGAGAATGACGTTGCTATACATGCTAGCACACGTAACAGTGGTGTTATCCACTATCCATTTTATCTAAATTCTAAAACAAAGAAAAATTTTGCACGTGCTGCATTTCTATCACATAGAATGTGGAAAGTTTTAGCAGAAGAAAAAAAAATTCCTTGGGTTCAAGGTGGTACAATTGAGATTGCATTAGATGAAAATCAACACAAGACTCTTGAAAAATATATGATTTGGGGAAAAGAAAATGGGTTAACGGAAGATGAAATTTCAATCCTTGATCATAATCAGATCAAACAAAAAGAACCAAATGTAAATTGTTATTCTGGACTATATTGTGCAAAAGAAGGTTCCACAAACTATAGCCTTCTTACACATGCAGTAAAAGAATTATCACAAAAAAATGGAATAGATTTTTTATTCAACCATAATGTTGATCACATTACAGAATTATCTGATGAAACAGATATCATTTTTTCAGATAAATCATCACTAACATCAAAATTTGTTATAAATTGTTCTGGAGGAAATTCTCTCGATATTGCAAAAAAATTTGGATTGCTAGAAGGTTATTCAGATCTTCACTTTCGTGGTGAATATTGGGTTGCTAATACTGACATTGCAAATTTGGTTAAAACTAACATCTACACTGTTCCTCGTTATACAGAATTTCCATTTCTAGATCCACATTGGATCAAAAGGGCAAATGGAGAGACAGAGATTGGTCCAAATGCGGTTCCAGTTGATTCACCAGAATCATATGATAGTTTTATCAAAGATATTCCTACTGTACTTTCAAAAATCACAGACATTGTAACCGGTAGTGCAAAGAAACTTCTTCTAAATCCAGAGTTTATCTCATTAGTGTCTAAGGAATTTCATAGCTCAATTTCTAAAACTGCAATGGTTGAAAGAGTGAAAAGATTCATACCAAAAGTTAAACCCGAAAATTTTCCAAAGCGTGGAACATCAGGCATAAGAACACCTGTAATTTCACCTAATGGGAAATTTGTATCAGACATGATAGAAATTGATGGCAAAAATTCATTTCATATAGTTAATTATAACACACCAGGAGCAACTGGCGCACCAGCATATTCAGCCTTTGTGATCAAAAGACTACAAAAGAATGGAATTTTAGATAGTTCAATAAAGAGAAAAAACGCAATATGGGATTTTGATAAAATAATCTAATATTATACTAAAGAATGTTGTAAAAAGTTTATAGGCACCTTTTTGATTGCACAATTATGAAATTTGTTATTATTGCAGTAATCATGTCAGTTATCTTATCATTATCGGCATTTAATTCTGCATATGCTGGTGTTAATGAAATGTCAGATGATCAAGATTGTATATTGATGGGAAAGGCATGTCTTACACCTGATATGTACGTAGAAGAATTTTCTGGCATACTTGTAGATAGCCACATACAAGGTTCTGATACGATAAAGATATTTGGCAAAGTAAACAACATGGCTCATCCTATTGTGATTCAAGTATATGCACCAAATGGCAACCTGATTACAATTGATCAGGTAATGCCTGGTTCTGATCATACATTTGCAAGTGTAATCAAAGCTGGCGGTCCATTATACAAACAGGACGGTGAATATACAATTCTAGTACAACAAAATATTAAAAATAGTGCATCATATGTTCCAGCAGCTAATCCATATCTTGCATTAAATGATCCTGGACTTTCAACACATAGTAATTTTGCTGAAACAGAACAATATGGTCAAACTGCATCAGTTGATCGTGTTTCAAGTATGATGATTCAGAATAGAGAATCTATTATCATTAACGTTGTAGATGGTCAAATACGAGATTACTTCAATCAGTATTTTGATAATTTGTGGTGGACTGTTAGAGGAGGAGGATATGTAGCTGAAATGTCTCCTAATGTAGATGCAAATTCTATTGTGATTAATCTTATACCTGCAGAGATTGGAGCAACAAATGCCTCAACGATGGGCGGTGAGTTTGCATCAGATAGAGATTCTGTAGCAGAATCATCGTGGTCAAGAGATACTGTGGGATACTTTGAGATTTCTCTTCCAAGAGAAGTCATCGAGTCTAAAACATGTTATGATACACAATGGATAAGAGATTTTGATGATCCAGCATCTTGCCGTGAATGGGGTCCTGATACTAACTTTGTTGTTCTGGTAGATGGAGAAGAGTCTGATTTCCAAGAATGGCCAACAGCTGCACAACGAAAATTAGAAATTCCATTTACTCATGGCGCTACTACAATTGAGATAATTGGTACTGAAGTAATTCCTGAGTTTGGAACAATTGCAGGTTTAGTTCTTGCCGTTGCATTAATTTCAATAATTGCAGTATCTGCCAAAACCAGATTGAATATAATTCCAAAGTTCTAATTGTTACCAGATAAGTGTTCAATCAAAGAAGGAACTAAAGATTGTGTTAATCCTCCAGAATTTGTTATTACAGTAGTTTCTGATAATGATCAATTCATGTTAGGCTTAACATGTCAAAAACATAAAACACGAGTTCTTTCAAAACTAGAGTCGTTGCAAGAACAAAAGAAAATTCCAAATGGCACAATCAAGTTTGAAAATTTGAAATCTGTCAAGACAGATTGTGTACGTGGAGATCCAGATGATCTAATTCAATTATAATCAAACTGTTAAACTGAATAAAGAAGTTTTTTTCTATCAAGACCTAGTTTTAGATTCATCATAGTGATTTCTGCCATTTTTTCTCTTGTTTCTTTGCTAGAACTTCCAATATGAGGAACTAACACAACGTTTTCCATTTTAGTAAACATGTGTTTTTTACCAATTGGTTCATTTCTAAAAACATCTAATGCCGCTCCTGAAATTTTTCTTTGTTTTAATGCTTTGATTAAGTTGCTTTCATTGATGATCTTACCACGTGATGTATTAACAAGAAATGCAGATTTTTTCATTTTTCCAAGCAGTTTTTCATCTACAATTTCATGTGTTTCCTTTGAATATGGAATATGAATTGATATTATATCGCTAGATTTGAAGAGTGTATTTATTGTGACTAGTTTAGCATGGGGTGATTTTTCTCTAGTTTTTGATAGTCTATTTCTATTATGATAAATAATTTTTACACCAAATGGGTACAATCTTTTTGCTACAGCCATTCCAATCCTTCCCATACCAAGAATTCCTATGGTTTTCCCTTTAACATCAGTTCCAACATAGTCATATGCACCAAAAATCTCCTTCCACCTCCCTTCTCTAATCATTCTATCTCCCTCTGAAACTCTTCTAAGAACGTCAAGAATTAATGTCACAGTTAAATCCGCAGTGGCATCAGTTAACACCTCAGGCGTATATCCAATCTTTATTCTTCTTTTTTTTGCAAGTTTAACATCAATATGATCGAATCCAACACTGTATGTGCTAATACACTTCAATTTTTTACCTGATTTAATAATATCAGAATCAATCATATCGTAAGGAAAGCAAATTAGACCATCCTTATCTTGAATTTTTTTCATTAGAATTTTTTTTGGCATAGGAATTTTACCCGAATGAACTGTTACATCATATTTCTTCTCTAATTCCCTTAATACAAAATCATGGAGTTTTCTAGTAAGTAAAATTTTGAATTTATTTTTCATTCTATCACCTAATTATTAGTTAAACCATTTATAATCTTGAATTTAACCAGTCTCATGAGTACTGTACCTACTGATGATGAAGATTTTGGTAATTGTGATAAATGTAAAAAACTATTGGAACAATGCACATGTGTTTGTCCTTTTTGTGGTGAACGTGATAAATGTGAATGTGGAATAAAACTTTCTAATGATGATGGTGCAGCAACTGGTGGATAATGTAATATGACTTTTGATTTTACTTGGATGATTGGTGGACCTCAGGGCAGTGGTATTGAGACTGCTGCAAATATTTTTTCTCGAGTTAGTGCAAAATTAGGATATCAGATATTTGGAAAAAGGGAGTATTATTCAAATATCAAGGGAATGCATAGTTATTTCGCTGTCAGAATTTCTGACCAAAATATTCAATCTAATGTTATTGGAATAGATCTGTTGGTAGCTTTTGATGCGGAAACTTTACTTAGACATGCTGAAGATGTAAGAAAAAATGGGGCAATAATTTATGATCCAGCAATTCTTGATACTACACTTGACGAAATCCCATTTTTAGAACATGGTGAAAAGGCTCGTCTATCTGAATTTCTTGTTTCTAATGGTAAAGAACCAAAAGTTGGAAGCTTTCTTGAATTAGCAAAGGCAAACGGAGTAAATGATTATCCAATTTCTTTTAGTGGTGTATTATCTGAAATTGCTAGTGAACAAAATAATCCACAACTAGCAGCTATGAAAAAAATGTTCAATGTTTTGGGCGTCTCGTTTTCACTTGGTATTATGAAGTCTCCAATTCAGCCACTTTTAGAATCAATTGAATCTGTATTTTCAAAAAAACCTTCTATCGCTGATTTAAATAAAAATGCTGGAAATTATTCTTATAATTTTGCTTCTGCAAAATTTACGGATTTTAATTATACCGTAAATCAAATTGATAAAAAACAACAAACAATTCTTGTACAAGGGCATCAAGGTTCAGCACTTGGAAAGATTGTATGTGGTTGTAGATTCCAATCATATTATCCAATAACTCCTGCGTCAGATGAGAGTGAATTTTTAGAATCTAATGAAATACTTGAAATTAAAGAGGATAGACCAGGTTCAACCACAGTAATACAAACAGAAGATGAAATTGCTGCAATGGGAATGGCAATCGGTGCATCATTAGCAGGTTCACGTTCATCGACATCAACATCTGGTCCTGGATTTTCATTGATGGCTGAAATGCTTAGCTGGACTGGAATAAATGAAACACCAATAGTTATTACGGAATATCAAAGAAGTGGACCATCAACTGGTTTACCAACTAGACATGGGCAAGATGATTTACTTTTTGCTATAAATGCTGGACATGGAGAATTTCCAAGAATAGTTTATGCATCTGGTAATATTGAAGACAGTTTTTATGATACAGCAAAGTGCTTCAATTTTGCTGATATTTTTCAGGTCCCTGTAATACACATGCTTGACAAATTTATTGCAAGTTCAGTTATAACTTGTAAAAAATTTGATCCTGATTTGGTCACAATAGATAGAGGGAAATTACTAGAGAAGGTAGATGGTGATTACAAACGTTTTGCCCATTCACCAGATGGCATTTCACCTAGGTCTAGTCTTGGTCTTGAAAATGGTGTTTTCTGGAATACTGGTGATGAGAGTGATGAACACGGTCATATTTCTGAAGATCCGATTAACAGAATTGAGATGATGGATAAGAGAAAAATGAAATTACAACAGATGTTAGATAATATTCCAAAAGAAGATCAGGCTATTCCATATGGAAAATCTGATATATGCATTGTAAGTTGGGGTTCACCAAAAGGTCCAATCTTAGATGCGATTGATATGTTAAAAAATGATGGTCATGAAGTGGCTTTTGTTGATATAAAATTATTACATCCATTTCCAACAGAGTATGTTAAAACACTACTAAATGATTCTTCAATTATTGTTGATATTGAAGCAAATCAAAATGGGCAACTTGGTTCATTATTAAGACAAAATTTACTAAGAGATCCTGATTATTATATTCTGAAATATACAGGAAGACCAATGACATGTACAGAGATTTATGATTCATTAAAAAAAATATTAGAAAATAAAGCAGAAAAAACACAGGTGTTAACTTATGGGGCTTAAAATAAAAGATTTCAAAACTGATGCACATAATGATTGGTGCCCAGGTTGTGGAGACTTTGGCATAGTCAATGCAATACAAATGTCACTAGCTGATATGCAAATTCCTAGGCATAAATCAGCTATATTTTCTGGAATTGGTTGTTCAGGTAAAACTTCACACTTCATCAATGTTTACGGTGTTCATACACTCCATGGTAGAGTATTACCATTTGCACAAGGAGCAAAGATTGCAAATCCAGAAATGAACATCATTGCTGTTGGAGGTGATGGTGATGGTCTAGGAATAGGAGCGGGACATTTTGTTGCAGCGGGTAGACGGAATGTCGATATGACTTACATAATATTTGATAATGGGGTTTATGGATTAACGAAAGGCCAAGCATCTCCAACATTGAAGTTGGGTGAACAGACAAAATCACTATCAAATCCTAATCCAAATTATAATGTAAATCCTATTGCGTTAGCGATTGCTAGTGGTTTTACATTTGTTGCTAGAAGTTATTCATATGATGTAAGACAACTAAAAGATCTTATCACTGCTGCTGTGAAACATCCAGGTTTATCATTTATTGATGTATTACAGCCCTGTCCAACATATAATGATCTTTATACAAGAGACTGGTTTGCTGGAACTGATCAAATAGATGAAAAAACATCGAAACCAATGCCAAGAATTTATGATCTTGCGGAATCTGGTTATGATCCAATAGTACATTATAGTAATCTTGATGAGGTAAATGAAAAACTAAGTCAAGCACTTTCCAAGTCACTTGAATGGAATATAAAAATCCCAACTGGAATATTTTACAAGAATGAATTAATTACTCCATATACAAAAAGAATTACAGATAAAATACCAAATTATAGAGAAAATCCTGCTTCAAAACAAAAAATTTCAAAAAATGGAAAACCTACAACAGACATATCAAAAATTCTTGATTCAATGCTAGTAAGTTAATGAAATTTTGTTAAGGAATATTAGATAGTTCTATGCATTATTATCTTACAATTGAATATTACAGAAGCAAATAAAATATTTCGTAAATCAATCATCAAAGGATTTTTTGAAGAAGAATTGATAAAATTAGATTTCAAAAAATCAAATGTAAAGCATCCAATAATATCTGATGATGGATTAATGAAATCAAATTTACTGCATGTTTTTTTTGATGTTGAAACAGGTTTGGATTATCCAGATGGTGATGAATGGTTCATTGCTGAATTCTTATTTCCATACACCATTAGTATACCAGATGCAATTAAGGGAACAGATTATTTTACAACTATTGGAATTGAAGAAGGAAAAAACTTTTGGCATCATCGGGAATTAATTCGATACAAATATGGTAAATCAAAAAAATTAGCAGATGCACTTGATTTCTTAAATACTAAATTTAATGAATTGCATATACTAGTTGAACCATTAGAGAAAGATATCAAGTAGAGAGATTCCAGTTATTATTAAAAAATAAATATTTTTTATTCTCAGAAAATATAGTTTTTAATCTCCATCTCATACTCTCTACATCAAAATCATATACTGCTTCTGTTATATTATCTGGAACTTTATTTGGATCAAGATGGTATGGGATAAGTTCAAGTATAAAATCAATTTTTTCAACAGATGTTTTGAATCCCTGATCATCATCAACATCTGCGATAAAACGAATTGTTGGTTCTCCTTGAAAACTTATATCAATTTTAATCGCTTTGTTATTACTTCTTCTTCGCTTCATTTCTTTTAGAAGAAATTTTAGTGAATCCCATCTTTTGTATTCAAACCATTGGAAAAATTCTTCATTATATGATATAGGAAATGGTATTTTCAAAAAACTAACAAAACGTTTTTCATAATCAGTTTCGATTATTTCCTCAGACCACTTGAATCTTTTTTCTAAAATTCCTCTTAATGCATTAATTTCCCAAGGAGAAACCCCATAATGAATTACTTTTATTGATGCAGCTTGTGACACATCTTTCAAAGTTTTAAAATTATAATTAAAGCTTCTAAATTGTATTAAGATACTTCCAGCAATATAGAATACCTACTGTACTAATCATGAATAACATAGGCTTCCAGGCAAAAACCGGGATATTAGGAGTAAATAATTTTATTTTATAATCATCAAAAACAGTTTTGACATATTTGGATATTCTACCATTCCAAATTTTATATTCAATTTGATATTTTTTTAGTATATTTTCCATTTCATAAACTACTGGCGTCCTTTGACTAAACAAATGTTGTAAATAATCCCTAGAAATCTCCACTTCTGCATGGATTGCAATCAATCCTTTTTTCATATCGCTTAATCTAACATGCATTTCCCATGGTTTATTTAATTTCAAATTAAGACCGTTGCCAATTTGATCCGGTTGTTTATGTTCAAATTTCACCTTGGTAAAGCCTTCATCTTGAAGAATCTTAAGTATTTTTTCTACATTTTCTTTAACAACAATATGTAATTGTTCAACACCATCTTTTTTGTCAGCAAATATTTTTTCTTTTAGACCATCTAAAAATGAAACAGTTTTTGGATATTTTGTATGATATTCCATTAATCAAAAACAAAATATTCTATTATATAAAGTGAATTTATTTTTCAGTTTTAAATCCACGAATATACAGACATTGTTCTTCTGAAACCGTCATTTCGTTATGATCAATTTTCCTATCAGTAAGTCTAGCTGTAGAATTTCTAACTATTGCAATTGGTTGTGATTCTGCACCTTCACCCATGCTATGATTAGCAATTGATGCTAAATTATCAGCCAATGCCTGAAATGTAACTTTTAATGGGTTTCCATCAAGATCTTTTTTTCCTCGTAAATCAGTAACTGGTTCAATACCAGAACATGCGATTGTAATTCCTATAGTTCCAACTCTCCCTGGCATCAGCCTACTGTCAACAACTATAATTCCAACATGAATTAAAAATTTCAAGAAGAGTTTTCTTTTAATTTGTTCAGCAATTAGATATGGTTTGTTAGGATAAAGAATTAGTTTTGTACCATATGAATTAGATTTATCAATTCCAGCATTTGGTGCTAGTATATTATCTGATGATGTAATAGTAAATCCTGATACACCACCAAAAATTCTATCAGATTCCCGAACAATCACTTCAGAGAATTTTGGCGTTATTTGAAATTCTCTTGCAATATGTTTTGCATCATCTGAAACCACAGTAGAATCAGAATTAATTATCCTTCCCTGAGATTGTGAGACAAATTTACTCGAAATTACTAATACATCACCGCTCTGTAAGGATATTTTATTATTAGATAGGGATATGCAGATTTCTTCAAATAGATCAAATTTTCTACTTTTCTTTTCTGATTTTATAGGGGTAACTGTTAGTGTCATATTTTTTATATGATTATTCTACTTTTTATTCTTCTGCAAAGGTTTTAATCTCAAAAAAATTATATTTGTTCATGAATATTACAGAAAAAATCCTTGCTAGAGCATCAGGTGAATCTAAACTTGAACCTGATGATGTAAGATTTGCAAAAATTGATAAAATAATGCTACATGATGTCTCAGGACCAGGTGTTATCAAAACATTTGAAAAATTAGAAAATGATGGTGTAATTAAAATCGATAAACTCTTTGATCCATCAATGATTTGGGTTACTGAAGATCACTTTGTCCCATCTGTTGATAAGATATCTGCAGAAAATATTGTTAAATTATCTAACTTCACAAATAAATTCGGAATAAAGAAACACTTCAAGTATGGTATGGGACAATATGGAATTTGTCATTCTATGTCACATGAAGAAGGTTTAGTGGCTCCCGGTGAATTATACGTTGGTGGTGATTCTCACACAAATACAACTGGTGCATTAGGTGCATTTGCTTGTGGATTGGGTCATACAGATATTGCATACGCAATTTTAAATGGCCAACTATGGTTCAAAGTTCCTGAAACTTTGTATTTCAAATTAAATGGAAAATTACCTGATGGTGTTATGGCAAAAGATTTCATTTTAAGAATTATTGGTGATATTACAACTGAGGGCGCTGCCGGTAAAGCCATGCAATTTGGTGGAAATGGGATTTCTGATATGTCAGTAGAATCACGTTTGACACTAACTAATATGACTACGGAAGCTGGTGCAAAAAATGGAATAATAGAACCAGATCAAAAAGTGTTTGACTATATTTCTGAACGTGGTCTTACGGAATATGATGCAGTTTATGACGATGATGATGCACAATACGAAAAGACGTTTGAATATGAAGCATCAGAACTTGAACCAGTTGTAGCCAAACCATTTTCACCACAAAATGTTTCAGTTGTTCGAGAAACTACTGGGATAGAAATTGACAAATCATACATTGGTTCCTGTACTGGAGCGAAGTATGAAGATTTACTTGCAGTTGCCAAAATCCTAAAAGGAAAAAAAGTTAAAGTAAGAACTGAGGTACTCCCTGCTACAATTTCAATTTACAAAAAAGCAACTGAAAATGGTTTAACCCAGATTTTTATCGATGCAGGTGCGGTTGTAGGTCCACCAACTTGTGGTGCTTGCTGTGGTGCACAGATGGGAGTTCTAGCAAAGGATGAAGTTTGTGTAAGCACAACTAACCGTAATTTTCCTGGTAGAATGGGGCATTTAGAATCAAAAGCATATCTTGCATCTCCATTAGTTGCAGCAGCTTCTGCTATTACTGGAAAATTAACTGATCCAAGGGATGTATAATGAAAGGTAAAGTCATAAAATACGAACAAGATAATATTGACACTGATGTAATTTTACCTGGGCCATATCTAAAATTACATGAACATTCTGAGTTAGCGGAACATGCAATGGAAGGAATGGATCCTGATTTTCATTCTAAAGTAAAAAATGCTAGCATAATTGTAACAGGAAATAATTTTGGTTGTGGATCATCAAGAGAACACGCACCAATTGCTCTTAGTGCTAGTGGAATAACAGCAGTATTAGCTTTATCATTTGCTAGAATATTTTATAGAAATTCAGTCGATGGTGCCTACTTATTGCCTATTGAAATTGATGAAAAAGCTTACGCAAGAATCTCAGAAAATGATGAATTAGAAATTAATACAGATAAAAATGAGATAAAGAATATAACAAAAAATGAGACCTATTCAATGAAACCATTTCCAGAGCTTATTGGTAAGATAATATCAGCTGGTGGCCTGTTCAAATACAAACCATAAAAGAACAACTAGAAATTATTAATAAAGTTTCTAACGATATGATTTCTGCTTTCTTCTTCTTGCACTAGGGCCACCAAATTTCTTTGGTTCCTTTCTTCGTGCATCTCCACTAATCAAGTATTTATCAAAACTTCCTATTCGTTCTCTCAAATCTTGTCGTGTTGATTTATTCAAAGGGTGATCTTTTGGATCTTTTTTTGATTTTGTCCATCCAATTAATGCTCTAGTTATTGCTGTTGCAGCAGCATAAGATTGGCCCATAAAACCTCCACCTTTAACTCTAACAGAAATATCCAGCTTATCTCTTACTTCACTAGCAATTTCTAGTGGTAGTAGAATTGTTTCTCTTGCAACTTCTGGCTCAAACATTTCAATTGGTACATTATTTATCCTAACTTTTCCATTTCCTTTAGTTATGTATACATGTGCACTAGAAGTTTTTCTTGATGCAAAGTAGATTACTGTTTTTGGTATCATTCTGAGGCTCCAATATATTTGCCTAATTCAGTCATAGTGGTATAATTTGAAGATGATCTAGTAATTCTAGATTTTTCTAATTTTGTTCTTTCTAAAGTTCTTATCTCCTTAGGAATTCCAATATACGTTCGTAATCTTTCAAGATCAGTTTTTTTTGATGGTTTTTCTTTTGGTAGCATTCCACGAACCATTCTTTTCATTATTGTATCTGGTCTTCGTGGGTGGAATGGTCCATGTTTAGGATGTAATATACTTGCAATTTTCAAAAATTCCTTGTATTCACCAACAATACTGAGTTTTTTTCCACTAATCATAATTTTATCACAGTTAACAATGGAAACTCTGTTTCCTTTTCGTAATAATTTTGCAACATTTGAAGAAAGTCTACCTGCAATAAGATCAGTTCCATCAATAACAATTTGTTCACCAGATGATACTACATTTGTTTTTGCAACTGTTTTTTCATTTTGTTTTGCAACTGGTTTTTTAACCTGTTTTGTAACTGGTTTTTTAACCTGTTTTGTAACTGGTTTTTTAACTTGTTTTGTAATTGGTTTTTGTTCAGCCAATTATTTTTACACCATTTCCAGAAGGATTTTTTTCAATAAGTTCAGTAAATTTTAATATTTGACCACCAGATTCAATAATTTTTTTTGCGGCAGAAGTTGATATAGAGAATGAACAGAGTGTGATTTTATGTGAAATATTACCCATTCCTAAAACTTTACCAGGAACGACAACAATATTACTCTCCTCAGAGAAATCATTAATTTTTTTTATATTGACAGTTTTTTTTGTTGGTGATGGTTTTAAAAGTGATTTTGCAAGCTTGGACCAAATTGGGGCATTATTTTTTCTTGATGCATGTTTTAATTCAGTAACCATTTTTTGCATTAGTCTTTCCATAAATCAATTCACTTTTGAACCCAAATATAACATGTATGCTATTTAGTCTTAAGATCAGATAGCATTTCCTTGAATTTTACTAATCTAGTGGAAAGTTCATCCATTCCTATCAAAACAATGTTCTTTGCATCTAATGAACCAGTAGATTCAACAGTTAGAATATGCTCATCTTTATTTTTAGTTTCAGTTAAAACAGAAGTGTTTGCAGAATTCCATTTTGCATGTTCAGTCCCTCTTCCTAATCTAGCATATGCCTGAAATTTTATCTTTTGACCAGGTGCAAGAGTTACAATTGGTATTTTATCTGATATTGGTCTTACACCAGATTCTTCACCCTTTAATTCATTTGAAAATACTGTTCTGGTTTCACTTTTATCCTCTAGATCATTTTCCTCAGAATCTAAAGTTAGCATAACTCTTGAATCAGATTCATCTGTCGCTTCTTCTGAAATAACAATATCTTTAGAATCTGTTTTTAATGGAATTAATCCCAATCTATGTGCAATTGCTTCATCAGGCATTATTGATGTATTTTCAAGAACTTCAATCGTATCTATAGCAAAGATTGGTACACCATTAAGGCATATTCTTCTAAGTGCGTTAGCATATTGGATTGGTATACCCTTCAATCTAATCGAAATCTTATTTTCATTCTGATTAATTACTTCTAAAGACAAATCTAATCAAAACCTCTGAAATCCAAATAAAAATCTACTTACATTTATGCATAGATAAATAACAAAGAAACGATTTGGTTAGATTATGGTGGATAAGATTACAGTTGTAAGGTATAGTTTTGCTGGGGAAAAATTCGAATTATTGGTTAAACCGGATCCTGCTTTAGATTTCAAACTTGGGAAAATTTCTGAGATCTCCAAAGTTCTGGTTTCTGATGAAATCTATTCAGATTCTAATAAAGGAACAAGAGCATCAAATGAAAAACTTCTAAAAGCATTCAAGACAGATGATACTTTGAAAATATTAGAACAAATTCTTCAAAAAGGAGAATTAAACATGACAACAGAACAAAGAAGGAAAATGGTAGATGACAAAAGAAAACAAATTATTAATTTTATTTCTAAAACATATGTTGATCCCAAGTCACATTTGCCACATCCACCACTCAGAATAGAACAGGCAATGACTGATGCAAGAATCTCAATAGATCCTTTCAAAAATACAGATGAACAAATTAAGGATATAGTTCAAAGTTTACGTACTATCATTGCTTTAAAATCTGAAAACTTGACTCTGGAAATTTCAGTTCCAGCTCAATTTGTAGCACAATCTTATACTGTTTTGAAATCCACTGGGACATTAAAAAAGGAGGATTGGCAACCAAATGGTTCATTAAAAGCAATACTTGAAATACCCGCAGCGGCTCGTCCAAATGTGATTGATAGATTAGGTGCTATAACTAAGGGAACTGCCACTGTTGAGGTAATGAAATAATGTCTAAAGATAAACGATATGTTATTCCAGGTGATATAATTACTACTGGACCATATAGACCAGAACAAAATGTAATTCTTGATGGAAATAAGATGATTGCTACTTGTATAGGTCTTTCAGATATAACTGACGGTGCAGTGAGAGTCATTCCATTGACTGGAAGGTATATTCCAAAGGGTGATGATTTGGTTGTTGGTAAAGTCATTTCTCATTCTGCAATGTCTTGGGAAGTTGACATTAACTCTTGTTATTTAGGAATTTTACCTGCTTCAGATGTATTCGGCAGAGATTTTTCTTCACACGCAAATGATTTAACTGAAAAATTGAGTAATGGTGATTTGATAGCTGCAAGAATAGTAAATTTTGATAGAACAAGAGATCCTTTGATAACAATTTCTGGTAGGGAACTTGGAAAAATTGATTCAGGTGAACTCATCAAAATATCTACTACCAAAGTACCAAGGTTAATTGGAAAACGTGGTTCTATGATACAAATGATTGAAGAGGCAACAAATGCAAATATTACAATTGGTCAAAATGGCATTATTATTGCATCATGCGAGAATCCTGATGGATTATCAAAGGCAATACGTGCAATTAATATGATTGAGGAAGATTCCCATCGTATAAATTTGACCGATATGGTGAAAAAAATGTTGGAGTCGAGTGATTAAATTGGGTGGAAGAGATCCTAACGTGGTTTTACTAGATGAGAACGGTAAGCGTTCTGATGGTCGAACAGTTAACGAGACAAGAAAAGTCACGATTAAAGCAGGAGTTTTAAAAAATGCTAATGGATCTGCATATATCGAATTTGGAGAAAATAAGATCCTTGCTGGTATATATGGTCCAAGGGATGTACATCCAAAACACTTGTCAAATCCTGATACTGGAATTCTGAGATGTAGATATCACATGTCACCATTTTCTGTTGGTGAAAGAAAAAATCCTGCTCCATCTAGAAGAGAGGTAGAAATCAGTAAGGTTATCAAAGAAGCTCTAGAGCCTGCTGTGATTTTAGATCAGTTTCCTAGAACAGTTGTCGATATTTTTCTTGAGATCTTACAAGCTGATGGTGGAACAAGGTGTGCTGCACTTGCTGCAGCATCTGTCGCATTAGCTGATGCTGGTATTCCAATGCGTGATATGGTTTCTGCATGTGCAGCTGGCAAAGTTGCAGATACAGTAATTTTAGATGTAAATAATGAAGAAGATCAGGCTGGTCAAGCTGATATGCCTATGGGATATATGCCAAATCTTAAAAAAATTACACTACTTCAACTTGATGGAGTTTTAACTCCTGAAGAATACAAAAAATGTGTTGAAGTAGGAATAGATGGTTGTAATCAAGTATATGAAATTCAGAAAAAAGCATTAGAAGAAAAATACTTTTCAAAAGGGGATCAATAAAGTTGGGCCATAACTCGGTAATTGATCAATTGAAAAAAAATCAAATTGTTGATCTTTTAAATGAAGGAAATCGACTTGATGGTAGAAAATTTGATGAACATCGTTCTCTAACAATAGATACAAACGTTATTCCCAAGGCAGAAGGCTCTGCTCGTGCACGTTTAGGTGATACTGAGGTTGTTGCTGGTGTGAAGGTACAGGTAGAGAAACCATTCCCTGATACTGGTGATAAAGGCATGTTGATTTGTACTGCAGAAATTCTTCCAATTGCACATCCTTCTGTAGAAACTGGTCCACCTGGACCTCCTGTTGTTGAACTTGCAAGAGTTGTTGATAGAGGAATAAGAGAAAGTGGTATGATAGATATGAAGAAGCTGGTTCTTGTAGAAAATAAAGCAGTTATTGGAATTTTTTCTGATAATTCTGTGACAGATCATGATGGAAACCTGTTTGATGCTTGCTCATATGCTTCAACTGCGGCAATTTTATCTTCAAAAATCCCAAAATATGAAATTAAAGATGAAGTACCTGTTTTAGTAGAAGGAGAATTTACTGAGACTCCAATAACAACAATACCAGTATCAGTTACAATGGCAAGAATTGGTGAACATATTGTTGTTGATCCAAATTCTGATGAGTGGATGATTATGGATGCACGAATAACAATTACGACAAATTCTGATGGAAATATAGTTGCACTACAAAAGGGAGGTAGTGATGGTTTTACATATGAACAGCTAGTAAAATGCTCTGAAATATCAATTTCTGTAGGATCAAAAATACGAGAAATTATAAAACAATCAACTCAAGGAAATTAAAATGGCAAAAAGACAGAAACCTCTAAAGGGATTAGGCGCAAGATACGGTATAAAACCTAGAAAACAGTTTTCTCAAGTACATAGATTGCTTAAAGCAAAACGAAAATGCCCTGATTGCGGTGGTAGTTTTATTAGGGAATCAGTTGGTATATGGTCTTGCAAAAAATGTGGTGTAAAAATAGCTGGAACAGCTTATGATGTCACTATTTAATGCAATCATAGAATACGACGCGGGAGATAAAACAAAAGCAATTTTTGACTCAGTATCAATTGATGAAAAATATTATCCAGAAAACCCAGTTAAAACTCGTATTAATTTTAAAGATAAGATTGTGGTTGAGATCGAATCTAAACAAATATCTCATATTAGAGCAAACCTTAACGCAACTTTACGATTAATTCAGGCTAGTCATGATTCAATCAACTCTGTAAAGATATAATTAAACACAAAATTTGATTATATTATGTCAACAGGACAAATGCCACCTTGGCTTCAAGAACAAATAGGAAAGCTCCAACAATCACAACAGAACCTTCAGTCAACACTCTCTCAAAAACAACAAGTTGAACTTGAACAAGTAGAATATGAGAAGGCATTAGAAGAACTGAAAAAAGCCTCTGACGATGAACAGGTTTTCAAACACGCTGGTTCAATTTTGATTAAATCAACAAAAAATGATTTAATTGCTGAGATTGAGGAAAAAAAAGAGCTTGCAAAAACAAAAACAACTGTATTGACAAAACAAGAAGAACGCATCAAGGCGAGCTTACAGGAGCAGGAAACCAAAATTCAGGAAATGATTAAAAGTTCAGGCAAAACTGACCCTTCACAACCAAAAACAGATCAATCCAAATAAAATATTAATAAAAACTAATCATATTTGTTATGAAATTGCCCAATTCACGAATCGTAATTGATGATAGAGAAAGGAAAAGCGGAATTCCTGAATTAATTAAAAAAATAGGAATTAATGTAGAAATTAAGACTCTTCAAGTTGGTGATTATATTGTTTCACCTGAAACGGTGGTGGAAAGAAAAAGCATTCAAGATTTTATGTCATCAATTTTTGATGGTAGATTATTTGATCAATGTAATAGATTAAAAGAAAACTTTCAATTTCCTATTATCATCTTGGAAGGTAATGTTGATGAAATTGAAGATATTACGGAGAATCCACTTGTATTTTATGGTGCAATGTCAACTATAGTAATTGATTTTAAAATACCAATTATACCAACTCCAAATGCTTCAGATACTGCAAAATTATTAGTAGCAATGTGTTCAAGAAAAAAGTCTACCAACGGTCATTATCTGAAAAAAATAAAAAAATCAACTAATATAGAAAAACAACAACTTTCTGTTTTGTCTAGTTTGCCGGGGGTTGGTGAAAAAACAGCAGTTCGTATGCTTGAGAAATTTGGTACACCATTACAAGTATTTAGTGCATCTGTAGCTGATCTTTCAAAAGTTAGTGGTCTTGGTAGTGAACGCGCTAAAAAAATAAAGAAAATGCTTAATGGAAAAAGTAAACACCTAAAAAAATCAAATCAAAAAACCCTTCACGATTCTTGATTTTTTAAATTAACTTTCTCTTCAGGTTGCTTCCACAATTTGGGCATTGATTAGTTTTTAAAAAATTAGTTTTGCATGCAGGACAGTAATATTTCCAAACACCTACTTTCTTTATCCCATCAGTCATTATAGGCTTAATCTTAATTCCTAGTTTTTTTCCAACATTTGATACAGCGAAATCATCAGTTATGAGTTCTACGTCAAGCTGTAGTGATAATGATATTGCTGAAAGATCTCCCTTAGTTAAATTTTGAAAATCTCCTGATTCCTTTGCGGTTTTATTTACTTGATTTAAAAAAATAGCCTCAGGATCTTGAATGATTAATCTTTTTGTTTCAATTAAAATCTGTATTGCATCTTGCTCTTTTTTAATATGACATATTTCATCATAGATTAGTGAAGTAGTGAAATTTGATTCATTAGATGCAAATGGAATTCCTGCATAGAATGCACTTGCATCTAATACTCTAGAACCCAAGTTTAGTCATCTGTCTTAGACCTTTCTTTTTTAGTCTAACAAACACAGCCTGTTTTTTGTATTTTTTTATTATTATGGGTTCATCAAAGCTAGATGATTTGATTACTTGTGCATCCATAACTATGTTACAATCATGTGAACAAATTACTTCGATTCGCTCATCAGGTACAACTATTGATGGCAGTCTATGGACAGGTCCAACTGGTGTAATAATTAAGACATCTAAACTTTCATGTAATACAGGACCACCAATTGATAAAGAATGACCAGTTGATCCACTTGGTGTTGATATTATAACTCCGTCCATTTTTTGTTTAACTGTATCATTTTGAAATTTTATTTCAAATTCTGCAGTCTTAGTAAGGTTCTTTCTGTTAATGTAAATCTCGTTCAGTGCAGGATCAAACTGTTTTCCATCACATGATGCCATAACTCTTGTTCTTTTATCAAGCCAAATTTCATTTTTCTTTATAGATTGTAATGCTTTGTCAATTTCATTTAAAGTAATTTCAGATAGTATGCCTCTATTTCCACCAACATTTATTGTCAGAATTGGTGTCTCATTCTGAAGATTTCTAAATGTTCTAAGTGTAGTTCCATCACCACCTAATGTTATTACAAGATCAAGTTTAATTTTTTTAAGATTCTCTAACGATTCTACCATTTTTGCTCCATCTACAGTAATTGGAGAAACAGTGTAAACTGTTGATTTTATTTTTTGAATTTTTTTTACAATTTTTCTTGCGGCATTCTCAGATATCTTTGATCCGAATTTACTAACAATTGCAACATTCTTTAATTTCAAGCATTTCTAATCTTAGCTTATTTAATAAAAATCATGGCAAACCATGCCTAAGGTTTTTAAAGAATATCAGAGTAATATAGTCAGATGTCTCTTCTCCTAAAAGATCGAATCTATACAATGGAATCACCAACTGCAAAAAGAGGAACTTATCCATTACACGGATACAAACTTGGCTTGTTTAGGCTTCCTATAACCTTGGAAGATCCTGCTGACATGAAATCTATCCATGACGGACTTAAGAAAACTTTTGAAATGGAGATGTTTGCGGATAGAATTTATGCAACATACAAGTGGACGGAAGAAAGCACATCTGATCCTTATGCAAAAGGATATGAAAAAATTGATCTAAAGGTTACCGTTGAAATTGTTGCTGGTGAAGTTGTAGATATAATTTATCAAATATATCCAATAGACAAGTTTGGTGATCCTCATTGGTTGAAAGGTTATCACATGAAGGCTGATCATTTTGCAAAAATGATTACTGATACAATTTTGCGTAATACAATTCTTGAAGAAAAATTCCGCGAGTCATTAATGAAACTGGAAGGAATTTCTGAAAAAGATTCAATAAAAAGATTAGAAGAACTTACACCTCTTGCAATGATTGTTCCAGATGCAAAACCAAAACCAGTACTTGAAGTTGAGGAAGATGAAGGCGAAGACGACGATTCAGCTGTTGAGATTCCAGATGGAGCAAAGGAAGGACCAATTGATGTTGAATTCAAATCAAAGTTAAAAGCATCTTCATCGTTTTCAGCACCAGGTGGTCATAAGATTAAGACATGGGGTAAAAGAAATAATGGAATACTTGGTGTTTGGGGAGAGTTTGTTTCAGTTGACTTTGATATTTGTATCGCTGATGGTGGTTGTATTGATGCATGTCCAGTTGGTGTTTATGAATGGGGAGAATTTCCAGATCATCCATCATCAGAAAAGAAGCCTCTAATGTCAAAGGAACCTGATTGTATATTCTGTCTAGCATGTGAGGGTGTATGTCCTCCTGAGGCTATCAAAATCTTTGAACAGAGCTAGATTTACGCAAAATTACTTTCAAATATAAATACAGATTAGCCTTTGTCTAACTAAGAATGGCTGATAATCCTCTCACACAATTTTCATTCCAACTTTTCATATTTGCTGCAATTGTAATAATTGGGTATACTTGCAATTTCTATTATCTAGCGTTTTTATCTAATCATAGAAAGGTAAATAACAAAATTGTTGATATGGGTGAGCCTACGATTACAATTCAACTACCGATTTATAACGAAAAATATGTTGCAGAAAGACTTGTTGATGCAGTTTGTGAACTTGATTATCCAAAAGAAAAGATGAAGATTATGGTTTTAGATGATTCCGATGATTCTACTACAACATTATTGCACCAACAAATTGAAAAATACCAAAAAATTGGTTTCCAGATTGAACATGTTAGACGTGGAACTAGAAATGGCTACAAGGCGGGTGCACTAAAATATGCAATGAAAACAACTGACAGTCAATTTGTTGCAATATTTGATGCCGACTTTATACCACCAAAATGGTTTTTGAGAAAAGCAATACCATATTTTTCAGATTCAAAAACAGGTCTCATTCAATGTAGATGGGGACATCTTAATGAAAATTATTCTGCACTAACTCAAGCTCAAGCACTAAATCTAGATTTCCATTTTCTAGTTGAGCAGAAAGCAAAAAGTAATTCAAGCCTTTTCATGAATTTTAACGGTACTGCTGGAATTTGGAGGAAAGAATGTATTGATGATGCCGGTGGTTGGCATACTTCAACTCTAGTAGAAGATCTTGATCTAAGTTATAGGGCACAGATGAAGGGTTGGAGCTGTTTGTTTCTACCAGATATAGTAGTTGATGCAGAACTTCCAGTACAAATGAATGGTGCCAAAAGACAACAGTTTAGGTGGGCAAAGGGATCAATTCAATGTGCAGTTAAACTTCTAGGAGATATCCTAGTTAAACGAAAGATTGCATTTGATACCAAATTACAGGCATTCATCCAATTAACAAGACATGTTGTGTTTCCATTAATGCTTCTTCAGTTCTTGTTACTTCCAATTTTACTTGCATCTGAAGTAAACTTGTACATAGTTAGCCTTCTTCCAGCGCTTACTTTAGCTACATACCTTGCAATGGGGCCAGGAGCATATGTGCTTGTTATTCATAGTATGTACAAGGGTACCACATGGAAAGATAAGGTAAAAGCCTTGCCATACTTGCTAATTTATTCAATTGGAATGTCTGTTAATAATTCAGTTGCTGTATTTGATGGTGTTATTGGAAAAAAGAATGAGTTTCTTAGAACACCAAAATATGGAATAATTAAGAATGATGATGATTGGAGGGATAAGGCATACAATCTTCCCTTCACAAAAACAACACTTTTGGAAATGTTCTTTGCTGTATATGGAATTTTAGGTATATTCATTGCAATATTTTCTAACAATCCAATCTTTGCACCTATAATTGGACTCCAAACTGTTGGCTTCTTCTACATTTCTCTCATGAGCTTCTCACATACAAGATATAAAAGACAAGGAAAAGGAGAAAATCGTATCAAAACACGAGAAGAGAAAATGGCTGACATAACTTACAAAATTGCAACTGCAGGAATTATTGCCGTAATTATATTTGGTGCGTATATGGCTCTAACAGGTTATGAATCAGATGTTTATCCATTAGATTTGGCAATAGGTAATCTTGATAGAATAATGACATCATCAGCACCAAATTCAATTATTACTGATATTAATTCAATCAAAGAAAATCTTCCTGCTACTGGAAATCCAGTTTGGATATTTCCAACTGACACAACAAACTTTGCAAGGATACAAACTGACCTCGATGTTATGATTCTTAGCGCTGAAAAAATTCAAACTGTACCAAAAGACAGTGCAGCATTTCATACTGGAATGATGGATATTCACGATCGTTCAATGATCATTCAAGAGAACTTGCAAGATGCAGTTCCATACATGTATGTTAGTGTTTCAAATATCATATTCAGTGTTGCATGGATAGCTGTAATTATTGTAATATTTGCGGTGTTGAAGAAGAAGAAAGAAGGTATGAAAAAATACGATGAACTTGACGTCTAAGAAATATTTAGCTCTTTTCTAATTTCATCTACAGCCCTAATTCCAAAAATATCTCGGACTTGTTGAATTTTTATTGATTCTTTAACCATATCTCGACCTAGTTTATCGATTAATACATTAAATACATCTGAAAATCTTAATTCCCATTTATCTGAACAATCTAAGATCTTACTAATAGCCCAACCTCTTACTTCATCTGGTAATGGTATTTTTTCATCCGATTCAATTGATAATTTATCAAATAAATTTACAATTTGTGTAGTCTGATATGACATATTTTCAATCTCCTTAATTGTACCATATTTTGACTCTGATTGTATTCTAATGCTGGATTGATATTCTGATAATTTTAGAAGTGCTATTACCTCTTTTGACATTGTAGATGAGGACTTATTTGTGATATTTTTCACTCCATCTAATTCGCTAAAAATTTTATCTGTTTTTTTATGAAATTCTGAGGTTAATTCTTCAGAGCGCTTAATCGTATTAGATAGATTAGAAAGTTTACCCTCAATTTCAGTCTTAAATGGCTTTAATCCATCTGCAATCAAAGTTCGATAATCAGGTGTTTTGAGCATACTGCTAAGCTCATTTTTTAGATTTGTCATGTCATTTCCCAAATTACCACTGCGGCTAGAAATTGATTGGACATTTTTTCTTAACTCATCTATTTGTTGTGTAATACCAGATACACTTTCAGATTTCTTTGACACATTTTTAACATCCTCTTTTACACTATCTACTCTATCTGCTATTTTCTGTGTAATTCCTGCAACACTTTCAGATTTCTTTGACACATTTTTAACATCCTCTTTTACACTATCTACTCTATCTGCTACCTTCATTATCATTTTCGAATTATTTCTAATAGAGTCTATGCTTTGAGATACAGTTTTCACCAATTCATCGGTTTTTGATGCTGATTTTTGTACTTGTTCAATTTTTGTTATTTTCTCCTGAAGTTTATCTGTTTGATCATTAAGTTTTGAAACTAATTTATCATTTGCTTTTACCTTATTAAGATCTGAAAATATTCTTTGAGTATCTTCTTCAATGATATTAATTTGTCTTGATTGTTTTTGGATTTGATTTAATGTTGTGCTTAAGGTATTAATCATAGTTTTCATTGAAATTAACACTTTCTGATTTTCTGCAAATATTTTTGATATTGATTTGATTTCTTTTGATAGTGATTTTGTTGAGTCTGAGACATCGGATACTTGTTTTAGAATTTTTTGTGAATCAACATTAGTTTTTGTTTTAACATTTACCTTCAATTCTTTCTTTCTCGCATATTCCTTAGCATAATTTCGTATTCGTCCTCTTCCGTCTTTTGCTAGTCCCTCTTCTTTCTTTGTACTACTAACCATTTCATATTTTGATCAAATTACTGATTAAAAAAGTTCAAGCTAAAATAAAATAGAAACATCGAGTTTACTTATTGACAGTTTCTGGTTCATGTAACATTTCATGCATGGTTTTTTCTGCCAAACCGTTATGGGTCTCGATGAAACCTCTTTCACAGTATTCACATTGTAACATAGTTACGGTATGGTACGGTACTATTAATAGTCGGGGTTATGGTGAAATTACCATATTTTCTGGTCAGATACCCCAGAGCTTATTTCCTCATAAAATCAGTCACTCTGATCATCATTCCAGTGTTTAGTATTGAAAAAATTACAAAATAAAGATGTTCTAATCTAAAGAATTTTTAAAGTAAGCAACACATTAGAGTGAATGAATAATTTTTTTCTTCAGTTTGATGGAAGTTGGTTTCTGGATATCATAGATAAATTCAATCCAATTCATTTTCCTCAGGATGCTTTTGTAACTGATCTTGCAATTATAATGATATTAGCTGGTGTTGTTACTCTAGCCTTCTTTAAGATTAGGCAACCACTTATCATTGGCTATCTATTTGCTGGAATGTTAATTGGACCACTCTCACCATTATGGACATCATTTTTTGTGTTAGATACAGAACAAATTAGTGGAGCAATTGGAATACTATCAGATGTCTCTACTCTGAACATATTTGCTGAAATCGGTGTTATACTGTTACTTTTTGTTATAGGAATAGAATTCCCGTTTGCAAAAATTCGTTCAATTGGGAAAATTGCAGTTGGAGTAGGTAGTATAGGATTATTTCTAACTCTTGGCATTACATTTTATGTGACAACATTATTTGGGCTTAATACAACTGATGCATTATTTTTATCTGCTGCTCTGTCAATTAGTAGTACAGCTATAATTGTAAAAGTACTTGAAGAAACAGGGAAAATTAAAAAAGAATCCTCCATTCTAGTTCTTGGTATTCTAATAGTTGAGGATATTATTGCGGTCATTTTGATTGCATCGTTAAAATCATATGCATTAGTAGGTGATATATCAATTGAAAGTGTAATAGTTACTCTAGTAATTGCAGCCGGATTATTTGCTGCAACGTTTACTGCTGGAAGAAAAATCATACCAAAACTTATTGATAGAGTTGCTAGTGCTGAAAATAGGGAGATCCTACTTTTAGCTATTTTGGGAGTGTGTTTTGGATACTCACTTTTAGCAGAAATTTTGGGTTTATCTGTTGCAATAGGAGCATTCCTTGCAGGAGTTCTTGTTGCAGAATCAAAATCAGCTGAAGTATCAAAAATACTTTCTAGCCCAATTAAGGACATGTTCGTTGCAATTTTCTTTGTTTCTGTTGGGGCATTAATGGATATAAGCCAGCTTGATGATTATATTTTTCTAGCAATTGTACTAATTGCTTTAGTTATAGGACTGAAACTAGGAGGTAATCTCTTAGGTAATTTCATTTTCCGCCAACCAAGGAGAAAGTCACTTCGTTCTGGATTTGCATTAGCCGCGCCAAGAGGTGAATTTTCAATAATTATAATAAAAATTGGTGTAGATACAGGCGTTGTTAGTGCATTCCTCTTCCCACTCATAGGAATTATTACGATTATTACCGCATTCATTTCGCCATTTTTAGTTAAAGCAGGAGATAAAATAATTCCAAAAATGGCTGAAGATAAAAATGGAAAATCGTGAATTAGATAAGCTTCTTTCTCAAACACATAAGGATATTTCAATCCAAGATTTAGATGGGAAACAAGTTTCTTGCATAGAATTTACTCAAGAGAGATTTAATAAAATTATAGATGCTATTTCTGGGAAACCACTTGCTGTTGATACAAATCTAAACATATTGCAGGATGGATTAGGACATGTATTTGTTGAAATTTCTTTAAAATTCTCTATTGGAAGTATAGACGAAAAAATTCTTGTTAATGCAAATGAACATTTAGATTTTTTTCAATTGATGTCACAAAATGGAATTTTATCTATTGCATCAAAAGATAATCCTGAGAAAGTATTCATGATTCAGTTACCAAAACCTGAGAGAGTATCAGACGCACTAGAGATTATAATGAATGGACTATCTAAAATATCTGATAATTGATTTATTTTAAATTTTAATGCAGTCGCCGGGATTTGGACCCGGGTCACTAACTTGGCAAGCTAGAATAATAACCAAACTATACTACGACTGCCTGATTACTGAGCCTGAGACAGTCTATTAAAGCGTAATGATCGGGTTAAATATTTTTTAGATAAGACAACGTTAGATTATCGTGGATGAAAAAATTAAATCAGTTATAGAAAAAAAGATTAATGACTCTCTTTTAGATTCAGATGCAATTTCAACATTAAGTAATTCATTTGAAAATTTATCTAAATCCAAAAGAGACTTTTGTTATGGAATTATAATTGGACGATTATACAATTCATTTTATTATCAGACTAGAAGAATATTACAACGTAGTCCAACCGATGAGGAATTCTCAGAATTTCTTAAAATGATTCAGCAATACGAAGATGATTTCCAGAAATTAAATTTCTAAATTTAGTTTTTTAGAGAAATAACTTTGATTGTTGGGGTTCCAGGTAACTTAACACAGGCACCTTTCAAGGCTTTTTTAGCCGCTTCAAGATGTTCTTTTTTTACTCTAATTTCCATAATACATTGTCCACGTTTCACTCTTGCTGCAAGACTAGTTGCTTTCCCAAATGCACGTCTCATCCCCTCTTGTAATCTATCTGCACCTGCAGCTGCAATCATTTTATTTTCTCTTAATAATACATGTGGATATATACGCAAATTTGATGAATATCCAGTCTCACCAGTAACTTTTTCCACCCGTTTGTTTGCAGCCAATCTTGTTGCCTCTATTGCCATATGTCTAATCTGAACTTTTTCGTTAATCAATAATTGAACACAATAGTCATAATCACCTGTGGCATCACCAGAATTAAATTTTGCAATTTTTGATTGTGGTTTACCTTTAATGTATTGTTTTCTGGTATATGGCTGTCCATTACTTCTTCTATAACATTGACCATGCATAATATCGAAAATCTGATGAGCCCTATTTTAACGGTTATCATTAACTACAAATCTCAATAGATTGGTTTTGATGATTATTATATCTGCAAAAACTAACTAATCTACAATGTCAGACAATATAGAATCCACTGTAATAGGTAAATTGGTTAAAAATCATACAATTATAGAAAATATTCAAACTCAGAAAGACCTGGAATTGAAAGGGTTAGGTGAATTCGATAAGGATGATTTTTTTTTAAAGCCATTTGAATCTCTTTATCTTTTATACACAAAAAAACTAGATCTACGAAATGGTAGTAAAAACATAGGATTTGATGTTTTCTTACAATCTTGCATCAAAGAAGACCCTGATGCATTAACAAAATTTCTAATTTTCCGTGATCTACGGACTAAAGGGTATATTGTTAAAGATGGTTTTGGTTTTGGTTCAGATTTTCGTGTTTATGAGAGAGGACAGTTTGGCAATAAAGATGCAAAGTATTTAGTTTTTGCATTGAACGAAGGAAAACACGAAAAAATTGGGCATTTACAAAAGAAAATTGAGGAAATTACAAAAATGGGTAAAGAACCAATAATATCAGTTATTGAAAGACGAGGTGAAATAATTTACTATAAAGTTTCAAGAATAAATTTTCTCAAGAACAAAATAAGTGTAGATATGAAAGATTTTGATTTTAGTTAAGACCAGCAGCCCATTCAGGTGAATATTTCAGAAGGTTATTTTTTTCTGCGAATTCAAAATCATAAACTTGAACTGATTTAGTTGAATCATTCCATAAATTTTCAAAGTCAACTGCCTTTGTTTTAACCCTGTTTTGGTCATCCCATGATGTAAAGACATCAACAGATTCAAAGTTTCTATTTTGATTATCAAATGTTACATTTGATGTTCCTGAGAATGCTATCATGTCATCATATTCATCACGAAATATACCAATTTTTTCAGAGAATTTTCCATCCACTTCTTCCGAATTTGGTATTGCAATCTTCATCTGAAGATATCCCGTATTAATAATTTGTTTTAATTTTATAACTTTTGCATCACGAATAAATTCATTAGAAAAGTTTAGTTTTCCATTACCATTTTTAGAAAAAAGTTTTACAAGTGTGTTCAGATCACCAATTGAAAAATTATGACCTGTGATCATTCTAATTTTTGTTGAATTTTTCCCAGAATTTTCAAACCCAAGAGAAAGTGTTGACAGGCTTTTCATAGTTGTGAATTCAATTGCACGATCATATTGAATGCAATTAGTCAAGCATGGAAGAAAAAATTCTGAAATTATATCATTGCGATCGGAACGATACTGCTCTTTAAGATTTAGATTACGTAACCTCACGAAAGTAATTACAAGTACTGATAAATGAATGCTCCCGCCGGGATTTGAACCCGGGTCACTGCCTTGAGAGGGCAATATGCTTGGCCGGACTACACTACAGGAGCTAATCAAAACGATAACGAATCACAATTTAAAGCAATGTTTTGATATTGACTCATCTTGTTAAAATTAGTGGTTTAATGAGTTTATAGAAAATCCTATACAATCTGATTCATGGATTTTAACGAGTTACTATCTAAAGTTAAGATTGAAAATTTTCCAGTTGCGTTAGGTGGATGTAAATCTGATGAAGTGGGATTTGATTGTTGTGAATATAATATTACAGTTTTTGATGGAAAAAAAGAAAATGATCACGTAATTAATTTTGGTAATGATCTTGTTAAAATTCACCATGGTAATCTTGATGAAACTGATCCTAAAACCCTCAAACAATTTGAAAATTTAAAAATTCTATATGATGAGAAGTGGGATTTACGTATGCTACAATCTAAAATTAAAGAAAAAAATAAACAAATCACAAATACATCTGCAAAAAGTTGTCTTATTGATGCATCAGTTTGTATAACAAAATCAAATGATTCATTGAGAAATTCAGATCCATTTAGTTCATCATGGTTAAAGTGTGCCGCATATTTTCTAGCAGATGCAGTTTGTTTATTAAATCTAAAACGACCAAGTCCAACACACTCATTACATTTTATACGAGAATTTGATACGAATAAATTTCATCAAAGTATTTCTATAATCACTGATATAATTGGTCTTGAAAGGGCAAACACATCATTATTGTCTAGAATGTGTAAATCAACAATAGGATTTTCTGATATGGTGGAAAAAAATGATAGTTCAAAAATTATTCAAAAAAAATATGAATATCTAACAGAAAAATCGTTACTGTCAGATTGTTATTTTTATTTTGGTTACATAAATCGAGATAATTTTATAAAAATAAAAAATGATATTTCAAAGAAACCAGAACTAATTCATGTTTTAAAGACTGCTTTTGATCTTGAAAATGACACAGTAAAACTATCTTCACATCTGAAAAAACTTCAAAATTCTGTAAATTCATTGTTAGAATCCACTTAACGCCGTTTTATTCCACGCCTCTAGAATAAAGTTTTAAAGCAATGCTATATCTTAAATTTTCATGACAGATCAAGCATGTGGATGCGAAGCAGATTCTGGTGATCCTGATTATGCATGTGATTGCGCAATGCAAGGTCATTGTATATGCAGCCAAGATTGTAAATGTAATACTGATGTCTGTAAAGAAGCAGTATCACAGCTATAACCACACCTTTTCTTTTTTATTTGAAACATTTAACTAGGATATTTTGTTATTTTTAGTTACTTGAACATATGTAGTCTTTTAGTTATTGTATCAATTATTATTTTATCACCAGTATTAGCTCAGAATGCTTTTGCACAGTATTCAGCTGGAGGTGTTAATCTTGATGGATCATGGTATGTTGGTGAAGGGCTGAATGTAGGTGATTATTACAGCTACAGAATGTGTTATGTTGATTATTTGGATTGCTCCGAATTTATAATGTCATTTTGGGTTGAAAAAGAAATTAGAACTGGTACTGAAGATAAATATCTTTTTCAAGTTTTAGTTGAAGATGGAAAAAAAGTTATCAAGGGAACAATGGAAGTTGGTCAAGTTGCACCAGAGCCTACTGGTGGTACTGATAACATAGCACCATATAGAAGTGCATACAAATCATCAATTGCTTGGCTTTCAGCTTATGCTACAAAACAAATTGGTGATTTAACAGGTAAAGGTCCTAGAGATTTTAGTGCACCATCATGGGGAAAAATTGCAAATATTGGTGGTGAGCAAATTCTTCCAACTGCATTAGAGACAGTTAGAACACCAGCAGATACATTTGATACGGTTTTAATGCAGTGGAAAACAGGTGGTGCAAGAAGTAACGTTTGGATTGTAGATGAATTTCCGTTTCCCGTTAAGGCTTTAACTTATGTTCATGTTGCTGAGGGTGTTCCACCAGTTGCATATGAGTTTGAATTATTAGATTACAAATACTATGTAACATCAGATCCGTTTAAAGGAATTCAAACTACTGCAACAAAAACAGCTGCATTAGGTTGTCCAGCAAGTTATGATAAAAAAGCACACAATTTGCAAACAAACACATACTCCATGATAGTTGATATCAAATTTGGTCCTACAAACCCAAAATCTGGTTGTGACATTGAATGGTTTATTGATTTCAAACGAAGTGTAAATCCAAAAGAATTTGTAAGTGAAGTTCATTATGATATACGGATTTTTGATGAGAATGGTAGTATGTTACGTTCAATAGCAGATGATGAAGGAAGACCTGAATTATTTACAACTGCTGGTCAGACTCATAGGTTCACAACAGTTGAAGAACCTTCAGGTTCATACAAATATGCAATTGTTGTTCATGGTATCGGTCCAGAGGCAATTATTGGTGGTGATCCTTCAAAAGCAGGATTAGTTGTAATTGATATTGATGTTGGAAAAGGTTCAACATCATCGACTACATCAAGTCAAAGTTCTACTAGTACAGAAATTCCAGGATGGATTAAAAATAATGCAGAATGGTGGGCTGATGATCAAATTGATGATAAATCATTCGTGACTGGAATTCAATATCTAATTAACAAAGACATAATGAAAATCCCACCAACAGCAAAGGGAACTGGAAGTGGTTCTGATGAAATTCCAGGCTGGATTAAAAATAATGCAGAATGGTGGGCTGATGATCAAATTGATGATAAATCATTCGTTACTGCAATTCAATGGTTAATTACGAATGGTATAATTAAACTCGGATAAACATCTAAAGTGTAAAAAAATGGTCGGTTTATTCAAGAATCCAAAGCGTAAAATGAGAAAGTTAGTGGATGATGGAGATTATGAAGGGGCGCTAGAACTTGGACACAGTCTAGAAAAAGAAAAAAAATATCAGCATGATGAACAATTACTCTTCATAATAGGTAGTGTTTACTATATTCTTGGAGATGCTGATAATTCATTAAAGTATCTCGATAAATCTTTAGAGATTAATTCCTATGATACAGAGGCATTATTACTAAAGGCAAATGTGCATATGCACTTGAAGGAAAAAGAAACTGCGATAGATTGTTGTAGAAAAATTCTTGTTATAGATGAAGAGAATTGGCAAGTTAAAGATTTGTTAAGCGATCTGGAAAATAGTTAATATTATTTTTTTTTAACTAAATACACATTCTCCAGAAGATAATTACAAAACTCTTCTACCTTATCTGTAAATTCAAACCAAACATGTAATGAATGTGGTAGAATATCAATTCGATCTTCTTTACGTCCTTCTTCATTTGGTGGTCCAAGAAATACTTTAACACCTTCTTTACCATCATACATGTAGGCATCTTTTATTTCAACATCACCAAAAATCTCATTTGCCTTTGATTTTATTTCTTCACGATCGATAGGAAATCTTTTCTTTTCCATATCTACGATAAAGCTTAGATCCTGTTTTCCATACATATCAAAATTTTCTATTTTTCCTTTATGTGGAAAATTTACTAACAATTCTATATTGTATTTCTTTCCAACTTCTTTCCCAATCTCCGTAATCCTAGTATATGCCATAGCAGGATTTTTTTTTAGAAGAATTCTGATCTGTGGCATATTTGATTTTAGTTCCTTTTGGAGATCTTCAGTTATTATTTTAAATATCATATCACGAATTATGTTTTTCTCAATATATTAATTGAGATTAGTTTTTTTAGTGATTGGGTAATTCGAAACTAATGGCATTACCAATGAATAATGATTTTGTTCCATATGATGATAGTTCAGAGCGAGCAAATAGTGTAGAGGACTATAAGGTTACTTGTATTGAGTTTATCAAGGATATATCAGGTAGTTATTTGGAATGGGTTGATTACTATAAACTCCCTGAAGATGAAGATAAAAAAAGACGTTCTGAAATTTCTGGCATAATTGAAAAGACTAACAATTGGATTGCAAAAGTTGCACAGACAATCAAGGCAGTTGATGTGGTAATGAATGATGGAATTCAAAAAATGGCAGAATCTACAGCTGGTAAACCATTTCAAATTGGTATATTTATTAATAAAAAATCTGGTTACACTAGCACAAAACCAGGAATTGTGGATGTTAACATAAAGGCATCTGGTAGAGATGGTAACAAAACAAAGATTGGAATTCATAGTAAAGATCAAAGATTTAGAATAGAATCAACTGGAAAGGCATTTTTTGATGAGACAAACATCCCTGAACAAGAATATGATTTGATGGATATCAATTTGAAATTAAATCTAGTAGATTGTAAACAACGTGATGTGATTTCATTTACTGTTATTGTAAGTGAAATGAAAAATGACGTTGAATTCGATAGACGAGGGGCAACTACTATTGTTCACGTAGTGTGACTTCTAAAACAATTCTGGATTCTTCCTGTCGTTTCTTATCCAAGTATTTCAATGAAGAGATCTTTTTTGCAAGTGTCTCATCTTTTACTAACGATGCTAATCCATCAAACTTTTTCTCACTGAATTCCACTTTAACATCAGGATTTGTAATTGCATTTTTTAACCAATCACCATCAGGATTTCGGCGAGAGAAGTAAATTTTGTTGTCATACATTACCGCCTTTAGCCATACAGAATGATCATTCCCAGTTTTTCGTCCTTTTGTAATTAATGTAGCCGTGAATGAAGAATTATTGATTTCTTCAAAATTCATATATTTTTTATATTTCACTCCCATTAATTCGTAATCAAATTATAATTCCTAAAACTCTATTTCTTATGAGCTCAATTGAGATAAATTCACTTACAAAATCATTCGGAGATTTTAATGCAGTTGATGATATAACTCTAAAAATTGAGTCTGGTGAAATTTTTGGATTTCTAGGGCCTAATGGTGCAGGAAAAAGTACAACAATGATGATTCTAACCACTCTCCTAAAACCAACTTCTGGCAATGCGTTAGTACAAGGATATGACGTTCAATCACAAGGAAAAAAAGTTAGAGAAAATATTGGATTTGTTCAACAGGACATTAGTGTTGATGAATATCTTACTGGTAGAGAAAATCTAATTCTACAGGCAAGAATCAGTAGAATACCAAAATCTGAAGTTTCATCACGAATTGATGAGGTTCTCGAACTTGTGGAGCTGAAGGAAAGACAGAATCAGGCATCAATTACATATTCCGGAGGAATGAGAAAAAGACTAGATATAGCATCTGGTTTGTTACATAGACCGAAGGTTCTATTTCTTGATGAACCAACAGTTGGTCTTGATATACAAACAAGGAGAAAGATATGGGAGTATATCAGAAAAATTCACAAAGAATTTGGTATGACAATTTTTCTCAGTACACATTACATGGAAGAAGCTGACAAACTTTGTGATAGAATTGGAATAATTGATCATGGGAAAATTCAAGCAATTGATAAACCATCAACAATGAAAAACGCATTAGGAGATGATAGAATTTCATTCACTTTGGTTGATGGAATAGATAATCGTGATTCTTTAATTAAAAAGATTGAAGAGATTGACTTTGTTAAAGAAATAAAATTAAAAGAAGATGAGATTACAGTTTTCTCTTCGCAAAGTACTGATGTAATTCCAAAAATCTTCCAAATTTCAAATGATATGGAGATGAAAATTAATACCATATCGTTGACACAGCCAACGCTTGATGATGTTTTCATTTCATATACAGGTCATAATTTACGTGATGATACTGGCAAAAAATTTAGCCGAAGAAAAGAATTCAATCTGAATAGGAGAAGAGGGTTTTGATTTTTTCAGATACATACGCAATATTCTGGCGTGAAATGAAACGCTATAGGAAATCAAAAAGTGGAGTCATTATAAGATTGATTCAACCAGCAGTATGGATTCTTGTTATGGGAAATATTTTTGCTGGAACACAACCACTAATAGAATCAGTTGGTTTTGATGGTGAATACATTGAGTTCATGGCTCCCGGTGTCATAATACTCACTGCAATCTTTACAAGTATTTTTGGTGGTGTGAATACACTTTGGGATAGACGATATGGCTTCATGAATAAGGCATTAACATCTCCCATCTCTAGATCATCAATTGCATTAGGAAAGATGCTTGCAATATCTATGATTGCAGCATTCCAAGCAAGTTTGATCTTGGGGATTGCTTTGGCAATAGGCGTTAGTATGCCACATCTTTGGATGATTGGACCAATTATGGCAATTGTAATCTTGTTTTCAATTGGTTTTTCAGGAATTTCTGTAATGCTGGCTGCAGCTGCAAAATCACAGGAAACTTTTTGGGGAGTAATTAATTTTCTTGGTATGCCATTATTTTTACTTAGTCCTGCATTATTTCCATTAGCATTGATGCCAGATTGGTTAGCATCAATAGCTGCATTTAATCCAGTTACATATACAGTAGTTTTAGTTCGTGAAATGATGTCAGGATTTGTTGAAGGTTGGTCAGCTATTCTAAGTGTTAGTGTATTAGTTGTTTTTAGTTTAGCAATGCTAGGTTTAGCTAGTTATGTCTTTACTCGTGATGTAAACAAACCATTCTAGAATATTGAAATTTAGTATTAATAACCGAATGTGATAATACACAAATATGACAAAATCCAAAAATCTTTTTTCAAAGGCAAAAAAAATTATTCCATCTGGTGTCAATAGTCCTGTAAGATTTTTTAAACCATATCCATTCTTTGTGAAAAAATCACTTGGAAGTTCAATTTGGGATGAAGATGGAAAATCTTACATTGATTTTTGTAATGGTTATGGTGCACTCTTACTTGGTCATACAAGAAAAGAGATCATATCAGCAGTTTCTTCACAATTAAAAAAAGGAACCCTATACGGAACACCAACATCTCTTGAAATTGAATTATCAAATTTAATTATGAAAAATTTTCCTTCGATGAATAAAGTCCGTCTAGTAAATACTGGTGCTGAAGCAACAATGACAGCAATAAGATTAGCAAGAGGATTTACAAAAAAGAAAAAAATCATAAAGTTTGAGGGTTGTTATCATGGAGCATATGATTCTGTACTTGTTAAGGCTGGTTCTGGTTCCGCACATAACGGAATATCAGTATCTGATGGAGGATTGGATGAGGTATCTAAGAATACAATAGTTGTTCCATACAATGATTCACCTACACTTGAAAAAGTTTTAACTAAACAGAAAGATATTGCTGGATTAATTGTTGAGCCAATACTAGCAAATATGGGATTAATTTTACCTGAAAAAAAATTTCTTTCTGACTTGAGAAAAATGACAAGACAACACGATGTTCCATTGATCTTTGATGAAGTTGTAACTGGTTTTCGTGTTTCTGAGGGTGGCGCACAAAAGAAATTTGGCATAAAACCTGATCTTACAACACTAGGAAAGGCATTGGGAAATGGATTTGTAATTTCAGCAGTTGGTGGAAGAAAAGAGATTATGAATAAACTTGCACCAGATGGAAAAGTCTATCAAGCAAGTACTTTTGCTGGAAACCCAGTTTCAGTTTCAGCCGCAATCAGCTCAATCAAAACAATAAACAAAATTAAAAATAAATTATATTCAAAACTTGAGAGAAACTGTGAACTTTTAGTTAATGAAATTGATGATTTAGCAACAGATTATAAGATCCCACATCAAATCAATTCTATTTCATCCATGTTCCAAATATTTTTCTCAAAATCTCCTGTTACAGATTACGAAACATCAAAAAAGGCAAATGGTAAAAAATTCCAAAAACTATTTTCTAATTTACTTCGAAATGGTGTGTTTATAGCACCATCACAATATGAGACAATATTCTTATCAGACGCTCATACAGATTCTAATATTACAAAAACAATGGGTGCATTTGGATTATCTCTCCAAGCGGTGAAAAATTGAAATATAAAATTGGTACAAGGGGAAGTAAGCTATCACTCGCACAAACAAACTGGGTAATCTTAGAGTTACAGAAACATAACCCTGATACTGAATTTGAAATAATCACTATCAAAACTAAGGGTGACACTGATGAAAGACCATTATTTACAATTGATCAGAAGGGCATATTTGAGAAAGAGATCGATAGAGCTGTTGTAGAAAAAGAAGTAGATTTTGCAGTCCACAGTCTAAAGGATGTTCCATCTGAAATAGCAAAAAGCTTGACTATAGCATGTATACCAAAAAGAGAAATCACTAATGATGTTTTGATCACAAAAGATGGTTCAAATTTAAAATCAATTCATTCAGGTGCCATAATTGGAACAAGTAGTTTGAGACGTGCGGTTCAAATTTCACGTCAACGTTCTGACTTGGTTGTTAAACCGGTAAGAGGAAATATTGAAACAAGAATCAAGAAAGTGGTAGATGGTAAGTTAGATGGCATAGTTCTAGCACATGCAGGAATTTCACGACTAGGATTAGATACAAAATTCTCCATCCTTTCTACTGATGATTTTCCTCCTTCTCCAGGACAGGGTGCACTTGCAATTGTCTCAAGATTTAATGATTCAGAAATAATATCAATGCTAAAAAAAATTGAAGACTCAAAATCAAGGAAAGAAATTGAAGCAGAACGTGCATTATCAGATTATGTAGATTCTGGTTGTAGATTTCCAGTTGGTGCATTAGCAAAGGCTGATACAGAAACAATGAAGCTTGTTGTTGCCGCATATTCTGTTGATGGAAAAAAGTCAATAATTATAGAGAGAGAAGGTGACATAGATGACCCAAAAAATCTTGGTCGTGATTTAGGTATGGAATTAAAGAATAGTGGAATATCAGAGATTGCTTCTAATTGGAGAGAAAAATTAGAGGAGTGGAATCAAAAATGACTGGAAAAGTGTTTCTTGTAGGCGCTGGACCTGGAGATCCTAGTCTAATAACATTGCGCGCTGTTGAACTCATCAAAAAAGCTGATGTTGTTTTGTATGATAGGCTAGTAAGTAAGAAGATACTTTCAATGATTCCAAAAAAAGCTAAATCAGTATATGTTGGACGAGAAGTTGGAGATGATACTAAACATCAAGATAGTACAAATGAATTAATGGTAAAATTTGCTAAAATAAAACGTAATGTTATACGACTGAAAGGTGGTGATCCAATAATTTTTGGAAGAGGTGGTGAGGAGGCTGAGTATCTAAAAAAACATAAAATTTCATTTGAGATAGTTCCTGGAATTACATCTGGAATTGGTTCAGCTACTTATGCTGGAATTCCATTGACACATAGAAAATTTGCATCATCAGTAACTTTTGTAACGGGACACGAAGACCCAGAAAAAAAGAAAGAGATTGTTAGGTGGAAAAATCTTGCTAAATCTACTGATACCATTGTAATTATGATGGGGTTATCAAGAATTGGAGTAATTTGTAAGCAATTATCAGCAGGTGGAATGGATGTAAAAACACCAGTTGCAGTTATTCAAAATGGTACAACAAAAAAGCAGATTATGATTACAGGCACGATTTCAAATATTGAGAAAAAGGTAAAAGAGGAAAAAATAAAACCACCTACGATAATCATAATTGGAAAAGTCGTGAACTTGGCAAAAACAATTGGATGGAGAAAATAATGAGTGAAGATATACCAACAACTACAGATATTTTAACTTCAAGCTTACTTGATACAAAGAAAAAACATGATCAAGACAAGACGGTAACAAAAGAGGAAATTGATTTTCTTAACAAAGGCACTGATTATCTTACATCATTTTTAGTCGGTCAAGGAATAGAAACAGAGGATAGAGTACCAACAAAAGGTAAACCTCTTTCTGAATCAGAATTAAAAAAACAATTTGCAAATAATCTTATTAAAAATGGATATGTAACAGTTGAAAATGGTAGATCTAAAATCACTCAGGCTGGAAAAGATTATTTTAGTTTACGAAAAAAAGTTGCTGAAGGAAATGTAAGATTAGTTATGTTAAAAAATCTAAAACATGTAAATTCTTCAAAAAATACAAAGAAAAAATCAACAAAAAAACTAAAACTAAAAAATAGTAGAAAATGATTCAAGGAAAAAATATTGCAATTACACGTTCAAAGGATGATTCCAAAGAATTCATAGATTTAATGACTGCAGAGAAGGCAAATGTCTTACCTTTACCAACAATTGAACTTGTTAGTAAAGGAAAAAAAATAGTTGAAGAATTTCTTTCTGCTTTAGAGAAAGAAAATCCAGATTTTTCAGTGTTTATGAGCTCAAAGGCAGTTACACTACTTTTTGATACGGCAAAAAAGATTTCAAAATTTGAAACATTACAGTTAGCAATTGCTAATACTATTGTGATTGCTGTTGGTCCAAAAACAAAAGAAGCGTTAGAGAAAGAAAAGATCAAAGTTGCTTACATGCCAGAAAGATATTCATCGGTTGGAATAGGTGAAGTGTTATCAAAACTAAATGCTGTTGGTAAGAAAGTTATTGTTCCAAGAAGTGGTGCATCAACTCCATTTTTGAAGAAATTGTTAGAAAAAATCGGTTTACATGTTTATGAATTATATCTGTATGATGTTTGTGCATTTCGTGATACTTCTCAATGGAATGAATTTCGTCAACTATTTTCTGAGAATAAGATTCATGGCATAGTTTTCACTAGCGCATCATCAGTAAGAGCATTTTTTGAAATCATGGAAAAGGATTATCAACAAAATAACTTGATTAATTTTCTACACAAAATAATGGTAGTATCAATTGGACCATTTACTGCAGATGAATTAAAAAAATACAATGTTGAAAATCAAATTGCGGATGTTCATACAGTTGCGGGATCTTTTGATGTAATATTACGAGAGTTTTCATTAGCTGAAGCTATTTAGGAAATCCTAATTTTACACTGCTTTTTATAATATATTTTCTACAACAGTGTTATGGCAACTGAAAATATTGACATGGATTATTCGAAATATGACTTTAAAGATTCAACTGAGATGTATGTTCATCTTAGTAAAAAAGGACTAACAAAAGATACTGTTAGAGAAATCAGTAAACTAAAAGATGAACCAGATTGGATGCTTGATTTTAGACTTAGATCATATGACGTTTTTATGAAAAAACCAATGCCGCAATGGGGTGGAGATCTAAACAAGATTGATTTTCAAAATATCTATTATTATGCAAAGGCCTCTGAAAAAACAGAGAAAAATTGGGATGATGTTCCAGAAGATGTAAAAAATACTTTTGATAAGCTTGGAATTCCAGAAGCAGAAAAAAAATTCTTAGCAGGTGTTGGCGCACAATACGAATCTGAGGTTGTATATCATAACCTTAGAGAAGATTTACAAAAACAAGGTGTATTATTCTTAGATACTGATTCTGCATTAAAAGAACATCCTGAAATTTTCAAAAAATATTTTGGAAAAATAATTCCACCAGAAGATAACAAATTTTCTGCATTAAACAGCGCAGTGTGGAGTGGTGGTTCATTCATCTACATTCCTCCTGGAGTTAAGGTTGACATGCCATTACAAGCATACTTTAGAATTAACGCAGAAAATATTGGTCAGTTTGAGAGAACATTAATCATTGCTGATGAAGGTTCTGAAGTTCATTATATAGAAGGTTGTACTGCACCAGTTTATTCTTCAGAGTCATTACATTCTGCGGTTGTTGAACTTGTTGCACATAAAGATGCAAAGTTACGTTATACAACTATTCAAAATTGGAGTAATGATGTTTACAACTTGGTAACTAAACGAGCTTATGCTTATGATGGTGCAACTGTAGAATGGATAGATGGTAATATTGGAAGTAAACTTACAATGAAATACCCAGGAATCTATTTGATGGGACCAAAAGCATACGGTGAAACTTTATCAATTGCTTTCGCTGGTAAGGGCCAACATCAAGATACTGGAGCAAAAATGGTTCACATGGCTCCTGATACAACTTCTAAAATTACATCAAAATCAGTTAGTCGCAGTAATGGTCGTTCAACCTATAGAGGTCTTTTACATGTTGCAAAAGGTGCAACAAATGTAAAATCTACTGTAAGATGTGATGCACTGTTACTTGATGAGACATCAAAGACTGACACATATCCTTACATGGAAATTAATCAGGAAGATGCAACAGTAACTCATGAGGCAACAGTTGGAAAAATTGGTGATGAACAAATTTTCTATCTCATGACGCGTGGCTTTAACGAAGAGGAAGCACTATCACTGATTGTAAACGGATTCATGGAACCATTTACAAAAGAACTCCCAATGGAGTATGCGGTAGAATTGAATAGACTCATCAAATTGGAAATGGATAATTCTGTCGGTTAGAAAAATTAAGAAAAAAAATGTCACAATTAGCATTATCTTCTATTGATTTATCTATAATTGATGAGATCTCATCTTCTAAAAATGAACCAAACTGGTTAAAGGAATATAGAAAAAATTCACTGGAAATCTATAATGAATTACCACAGGAAGTTTCTCCATTATACAACAAATATTCTGATGCTAAAAGAATGGATCCAAAACAGGTTGCACTATCAGCCATTTCTGATTCTTCATTCCCAGATTTCTTAAAGAAAAGATTAGATGAAATCAAAAAAGAAAACAGTATTTTTCAGATAGGATCCAATATTCATTCTGTCAATATTCTTGATGAGGAAAAATCTAGTGGTTTAATCATCTCATCAATAGATGATGCATTAAAAGATCATTCAGATTTAATACAAAAAACCTTAGAAAGTACAAACTCTAACGAGGACAAGTATACAGCATTAAATAATGCTGCATTTAACTCTGGAATTTTTGTTTATGTTCCAGAAAATACTGTAATTGAAAAACCAATCCATTTAATTTCATCATTATCGTCAGACGATATATCAACTATTTCTCGTAACATTATTGTCGCTGAAAAGAATTCACGTGCAAAAATTATTCAAGAACTTTATTCATCAAAGACATCAAAGCAACAGGCATATCTTGAATTACTAAACATCTCTATGGCTGAAAATAGTAACATTGATCTTACTACATTACAAATGATGGATCAAAGTTCAGTTAACTTTTCTACAAGACGAGCAAATATTGCTCAGGATTCTAAAATAAACGCATATCTAGGATTATTTGGTACTATGTTATCACGTTATAGGATAGATTACCAGCTTAATGGTACAGGCTCTTCAGTAAATGATGCAGAGGTGGTATTTGGAAATAGTGATCAATCATTTGATCTTAATACAACTATAAATCATAATGCTCAATCAACTGAAGGAAAAGTAGTTGAAAAATCAATTCTAAAGGATACTTCAAAATCATTATTCAAAGGAATGATCAGAATTAATGAAGAAGCAGCACATTCTAGCTCGTTTTTGTCTGGACGTTCAATACTTCTTGATAAGGGAGCAAAATCAGATGCAATACCTGGACTAGAGATCCTTACTAATGATGTAAAAGCTACACACTCAGCATCAGTTGCACAAATTGATGAAGAACAAATTTTCTATCTTGGAACTAGATGTCTCTCACGTAGTGAAGCTGAAAGAATTATTGTTGAAGGTTTCCTCGAACCACTATCTCGTTCTATGTCACATCAAGTTAGGGCATGGATAGCGTATTTGATTGAATCAAAATGGCAAGATAAGGAATTATCCATAAACAATGATGAGCAGTTAAAGGCAATAGTTGAGGTTGAAGAAACAAGATATAATGAAAATGCAGAGATAGAGCAGCATTACAAGTATAGGTGAATAAATTGAGTGATTGGATAAAGGTCTGTAATACCAACGAAATAAGTGATAATCAAATATTTCCATTTGATCATGAAGGGAATAAAATCATGCTTGTGAAAAAAGATGGATCGATTTTTGCACTTGATAGAATTTGTACACATGCAGAGGCTGATCTTTCCACTGGAATTCTAAGTGAGTCTGGAATAACATGCCCACTACATCTTTCTGTTTTCAATTTAGAGAATGGGACTCCACAAAATCCACCAGCCGAGAAATCATTGAAAACATATAATCTAAAAATAGAAGAAAATGAAATCTATTTGGAGGCACTATAATTGCAAAGCACTTCATATTCTCTTGAAAATATTAGAAAAGACTTTCCAGTTTTAGCTAGAAAGGTAAGAGATGAAAAAGATCTAGTCTATCTTGATAATGCAGCTACTACTCAGAAACCAATTCATGTTATTGATGCAATTTCAGATTATTACAAAAATCATAATTCTAATATTCACAGAGCTGTTCATGCACTGGCGGAGGAATCTACAGAAGCATTTGAAGCAGTTAGAGATAAAATTGCAAAATTTTTGAACATTAAAGACCGTCAAGAAATTATATTTGTTAGAGGAACAACAGAAGCTATCAATCTAGTTTCATATTCATGGGGTAGAGAAAATGTCAAAAAAGGAGATATCGTTGTAACAACTGAATATGAACATCATTCAAACATAGTTCCATGGCAATTATTAGCGCAAGAGGTTGGTGCTGAGATAAAATACATCGATATTGATGAAAATGGTGAATTAATACTAGAACAGTTAGATGATCATCTTGCAACTGGTAAGGTGAAATTGGTTGCAGTAAGTCATGTTTCAAATGTATTAGGAACAATAACTGATGTTAATAGAATTATTACAAAGTGTAAAGATGCCGGAGCAAAAATTCTGATTGATGGTGCACAAGCAGTTCCACACATGAAGGTGGATATTGATAGTCTTGATTGTGATTTCTATGCATTTTCTGGTCATAAAATGCTAGGTCCAACTGGTGTGGGAATACTTTGGGCAAAAAAAGAGCATTTGGAGAAAATGCAACCATTTCATGGTGGTGGAGATATGATTCGAGAAGTTCACAAATATGAGACAACCTGGAATGATTTACCTTACAAATTCGAGGCTGGAACCCCAAACATAGCTGATGTTATTGGTTTTGCTGCAGCAATTGATTATCTTTCCAATATAGGAATGGATAACGTAAGAGCTCATGAAATTGAGTTAACTGCATATGCACTTGAAAAAATGAAGAATGTTAAGGGTTTAACAATATATGGTCCGAAAGATCCTCAAAAAGCTAGTGGAGTAATTTCTTTCAACTTTAATGATGTTCATCCGCACGATGTTGCAACTATAATTGATAAAAATGGAGTTGCAATTAGATCTGGTCATCACTGCGCACAGGTTTTGATGGAAAAACTAAATGTTGCTGCAACTAATCGTGCTAGTTTCTACATCTATACTACAAAAGAGGAAGTTGATGTATTGATCAATTCATTAGAGGATGTTGCAAGGGTGTTCAAATTATGAGTGCTGATCCAATTTATACCGAAATGATTATTGAATATTCTAGGAATCCTTCTAATTTTGGGAAAATAGATGAACCGCATATTCATAGACATGATAGTAATCCATTATGTGGTGATAGTATAGATCTTTACATCAATATTGATGAGAATAAAGTATCAAATGTAAAATTTGATGGAAAGGGATGTGCAATATGCATGGCATGTACTTCTGTTTTAACTGAGATGATTCAGGGCAAGACTCTTGACGAGGTTAAAAATTTCCAAAAGGATGAACTTCTTGGAGAATTGGGGTTAGAGCATCTCATTAAAACCAGTCCTGTGAGAATTAAATGTGCATTGTTATCGCTTAAGGCATTAAAACATGGCATCTACACATTCTTTGTTGAAAAAATGAACGATACTGAATCAGCAGGTAACTTAAAAGAAGAGGCATCTAGTCTCTATTAGCATGAGTGGGTTTATCCCTAAAACACCATTTGTTTTACAAATTAGAAAAATTATTTATGAAAACTTTAACGAAGATGACTTGAGATTTAACAATGACCAGATTTTTGAAATTATAAGGCAGAATGGAGATATTGATTCATCTTGGATCATCGATAATTTAGAAGAAGATTTTAAGAAAATTTGTGATGATGAACTTGTAAGATGTATTGCACAGAATTTCACTACGCAGTGGTATAAGCTATTTGATATTGTAGAGAAACAAAATTGCAACTCATGCAACCAGGAAATTTTTATTGGTAAAGAAGAGAAAACATGCCCAAATCCTTCATGTGGGGCAACTATTTAGAACGATATTTTATTGCAGATTCTTCTAATGATTTGATCATAGGTAGCTCTTCACCAGCTATGTACCTAACAAGCGCACCACCAGCTGTGCTTATGTGATCAACCTTGTCAGAGAGTTCATATTTTTTTAGTGCAGTAGTCAAGTGACCACCACTTACAATGGTTGTAGCCATAGAATTTGCTACATATTCCAAAAGAGCTTTTGTACCAGTTTTGAAATCATCTTTCTCAAAATATCCTGCTGGTCCACTTATGAAAACAGTTCCTGATCCAGAAATAGTTTTACCATAATGTTCTATGGTTTTTTGTCCAACATCAAATATTTCATCATCATTTTGCAAGTCTCTAACGTCAATTTCTGTTCTAGAACCATTATTATTTACAGCAACATCCACTGGTGTAGAAAAAATATCTGGATGCTCACCAATCAATGCATGTGCATTTGCAACATGTTCATCTTCCCTTTTTATGTTAAGAGGGAATTTGATTCTTCCTTGTGCTCGCATGAAAACATTTGCAATAATACCAGTTAACAATATATGATCAGCACGTTTGTTATCGATTAATTTCTTAATCGCCATCAATCTATCACCAACTTTTGAACCACCTAAAACTATTGTGTATGGTCCCTTTGCAACATCAAGAATCTTTTGTAATTGCATTACCTCTTTTTCTATTAATTTACCTGCACATGTAGGAAGAACTTGTGCAAAACCAACTAATGATGGATGTGTTCTGTGTGCACTAGGGAAAGAGTCTAAAACAAATAGATCAAATAATCCAGCAAGTCTTTTTACCATAATTGTTTTTGCAGAATCTTCTAATGAGAATTCATAGTTTTCTTCCGCACACAAACGAAGATTATCTAACATAATAATATCATCATCATTCATATTTTTTATTTCTTCAATAGCTGATGCACCAATTACATCTTGCACATATTTCACCTTTTTACCACAATATTTTTCAAGAACTTTTGCGTGATTGTTCATTCCAACAAAATCTTTTCTACCAACTCTACCTTGATGTGATATTACAACAATTTTTGCACTATTCAATGCTTTTATTGTAATTGCGGCTTCTTCTATTCTATATTCACCTAAAATCTCTTTTGTGTCATGATCTATTGGTACATTAAGATCAACTCTAAGCAAGACAGTTTTACCTTTAAGATCAAAATCATCCAGCGTGAGTATGTCCACAATTATTTATTCATAAATCCCATTAAATCTGTTTATCCGATCATTTGAATACAGACATAGTTGTTATGATAAGAAAAATTAATAGCAGTAGAAGAAGGAGATGCATAATTGCAGAAATTTATTTTTGATATACGTTCTAGAGGTTTTGTTCTAGTAGTAGTAGGGTTTCTGATTTTTACCGCATTGGTGTATAGTGAAGTTTCTGTAGATATTGAAGAATCTATAATTATTTCTTTCCAGAATATGGCCGGCAATTCTACGATTGATTACACATTTTGGATATTTACAGAGATTGGTGGGATATGGCCAATATTGATACTTTCATTTGTTTTATTCATTAAGCGTAGTACAAGAAGAATTGGATTAATTCTGGTTCTAGCAATTTTATTATCAACTGTTGCTGCAGGATATTTCAAAGATTATGCAATAGAACGTGATAGACCATCTCTTGAATTTTTGGGTTCTGAATTCCCAATTGATCCTGAAGCTGACACAGGAACATTAGGTGGTAAAGGCTCTTACCCTTCTGGTCACTCTGCACGTGCATCTGTAGTAGCATTTGTAATTGGATATGTCATGTCTGAAAGATATCCAAATGCTTGGAAACTTTTGTGGCTGTTCCCAATAGTTGTAGGAATTAGTAGAATCTACTTGTTGCAGCATTATCCTTTAGATGTTGTTGGAGGAATATTATTTGGCTTGATTATTGCTAATATCCTTTCACTAAAACTCAAACTACCAATACTGCCATCAAAATCCGAAACCTAGTTCATCTAAAACATGTGCACTGACTAAAACAATTGCATAATGATCTCCATCATGATGATATGTCCAATATTTAATATTCCGATCTTGTTCTGCCTTTCCTAATCCAGCGGTGACAGTTGTTGTGACTATATAACCAATTCTTTTTGCAAGTCTAGGTTCTTTTGGCATTATAACCTTAAATCCCTTTTTTTCATTTAAAAAACCAAGTTCTACCATTTCATCTGCAGCAATAGATGCCTCTTTTTCATCATTTACATTAAATGATTTTAAGATCGGTATTTGTTCAATTTCCTCTTTTGACATTGTTTTTATGTATACTTTATCGTTTTTTAAAATTTTGATTTTGTCAAGAATCTTCACTACCCAAGTCAATTACTCATTATAGTATTAATTTAAGCAACTTTGAAAAATTTCATGAGTATGGTATCTTATGCTTCAACAGCAAAAAAGTTAACTGATCAAAAAAATGAAGCAAGTAAAAATCGTAGGAAAAATGAGAGAGAGTTAAAAAAAGCAAAATCATTAAGCAGGAAATACTCTTCTAACCTTAAAACCATTCATCGTAGAGTAGAATCCTCCCGTGAGCAGGCAGAGGATGTTGGTGGTGTATTAAACCAGCGTCAAGCACAACTTGAAAGTATTCAAAGACTAAAACAAAATGCTGAAGAGCGTCTAGTAAAAGAAAGAGAAAGTTTAGAAGAATCAGAAAACGAAATGGAGTTTTCCCAAACAGCAGATGAAAAGCAAAACATTTCATACAAAATTAAAATGACTTCTGGTAACATCGAAGATCTGAAAAATCAAATTAAACAGAGGAATTCTATGGAAAAGAAAATCATACAAGATATTGAAGAGTATGAAAAATCTAAATCAAAAATTAATTCTAGTATTAAGAAAAATCTTCAGGCAAAACCTGGACTAGTTAAACTTGCTAAATCAACTGTGAAAAAAGTTGATACAACACAAAAAAGATTTGGAACTAGTAAACGACGTGAAGAAAGTACAAAAAAACAGCTAGTATCAGTTACTAAAAAATTGAATGAACTTGAAAAACAGAGAAGAGCAAGAAAAGCAAAAGAGGCTGCACTAAAAAGAGCAAAAGCAAGAAAAGCAAAAGAGGCTGC
>CACLNC010000004.1 GCA_902608175.1 uncultured marine group I thaumarchaeote
TTTCCAAGCAGAAAAATAAAAAATTGGTTTAGTTCAGACAAGAAATTCAGAAAATTAATTGAAGAATTCAAACCAGACGCAATTTTTGTTGATAGAACTAGGCATTTTGCTCTTGAATCTACTAAAATAAAAATTCCATTATTAATTCACTTACGTGGAAACCATTGGGCAGAACTAGTAATGGCTAGAGAAACATTGTATAAATCTAAAGGTAAACAGTTGGCATTAAAAAAATGGGAAGAAATGGGTGAAACATGTTTTCAAGAATCAAAAATAATACTTCCAATTTGTAATCATCTTTCAGAAATTACAAAGAAAAAATATCCTGATAAACCTGTTGAAATTCTTTATCAAGGAATAACACCGTCAAATTGGTATCAAAAAGAAGGATTAAAATTAAAACATCCTTGTGTTGGAATTTTGCAGAGTGCAACAATTTGGGAAAAGACAAAAGAATTATTAATCTTGCCAGAAATTTTGCAAAAAATGCCTGATGTCCATTTCTATTGGGCAGGAGATGGAGTATATAGGGATAATATATTACCAGTTTTAGAAAAATTTGAAAACTTTCATTGGCTTGGAACACTAGATTATCCAGATAAGGTTAGAGAGTTTCTTACTGAAATTGATGTTTATGCACTAATTAGTGGAATTGATATGTCCCCATTGACTCTTCAGGAAGCACAGCTTATGGAGAAACCTGTTATAGCAACAAGTGTTGGTGGTGTTCCTGAATTAATGAAAGATGTAGAAACAGGCTTTCTAGTAAAAAAAAATAATCCAGAAGAATTAGCTGAAAAAATTTCAATACTAGTTAATGATGCTAAAAAATCAGAAAATATGGGTAAAAAGGGAAAAGATTTTGTGACTAGAAATTTTAATTGGGATAAAATTTGTCATGATTTTTTAGATTCATTAAAAAAATATGATCTAATTAATTAAAAACTAAATCAAATTTTCATAAAACTGAACATATTTTGGTAAAATAACATTCCATGTCATATTCTTTTTAACAAAATCATTTCCGTTACTAGCAATTTTTTTTGCTTTATCAGTATTAGATAATAATTCATTTACTCTTTCCGCAAGTTTATCAGGATCCTCAGGTGAAACAAGTAATCCAGTCTCATTATCAGTAATTAATTCTGGAATACCGCCTACATTTGATCCAACAACAGGGACATTTAGATAAAATGCTTCCTTGATAGTAGTTGGAAGACTTTCCATTCTAGATGGTACCACAACAACACTAGATGATTTTATTACAGACATGGCATCTTCCCATGTACGATCCGTACAATAAACAACATTCCCGTTAATTTGTGATTCAGCCTTTTGTAAAATATCAATGCCTTTCTCATGACTATCTCTTCCTACATATGCTACTTGTTTCTCAATTTTTTCGACATCATCAATTACACTAAATTTTTCTACGTCTAAAGGAGAGGGTAAATATTCAAAATCAGTATCAAATTTTTCTTTATACAGTCTTTGTGTATATTTTGAATCAGTTGTTAATTTATCAGGCCATTTTAAAACTTTAGATTCTGCAATTTTTGCAATAGAAGTTATAGATTTAGAATGCAATGACTCTATTTGATCACTAAATACTCCATGAACAGATAATACCTTCTTCTTACCTTTTGCATATTTCATTCCATATGCAGATGGAATGTTAAAACCATGAACAATATCAAAAGATTCTCTATCTATAATTCCTTTCAATGTACTAAGTAATGCAAAACTAGGATTTTTCATATTTTTAATTGGTATGTGTGGTACTGACATTTTTTTTACATCAAATCCATGTTGAGTTAATTTTTCAGCCAACATTGCTGCATGACCACCAATTCCTCCAGAAAAACGTGGGGATATGAATAAAAGTTTCATTTAGAATTTTGTTAGTCAGTGAGCTTTTAAGCACTTGGATTAATTTAGAATGATTTATCATATACAATTATGAATACGGCTTAAATAAGATAGTAAAAAAATAACACAAATGAAAAAAATTATAATTTTTGGTACAGGTGAACTTGCCCAAAGAATTTTCTTTTACCTACAAGACAGTGATGACCAAGTAGTTGCTTTTTGTGCAAATAAATCAAAAATTGAAAAAGAAAAATTATTAGATCTACCAGTTATTGCATTTGAGACTATTGAAGAAAAGTTTCCACCAGATGAATATTCTATGTTTATTGCATTAGCATATTCTGAAATGAATAAGAAACGCGCAAAATTCTTTGAAGAAGCAAAAAACAAGGGCTATGAATTATACAGTTACATTCATCCATCAACCAAAATTTGGGATAAATTTGAAATGGGAGAGAATTGTTTTATTTTGGCGAATAATGTGGTTCAGCCTTTTGTAAAAATTGGAAATAATGTTTTGATTGGTAGTAACAATTTGATTAGCCATAATACTACAATTGATGATAACTGTTTCATTACGTCAAATGTAACTATGGGTGGTCATGTTACAATAGGAAAAAATTGTTTTGTTGGTTTAAGCTCTACAATCAACCAAAGAATTAAGATTGGAAATGAATGCATTATTGGTGCTGGTACTATTATATCAAAAAATGTTAATGACAAAGAAGTGTATGCTGAAAATTCATCAAAAAAACTTCCTCAATCTAGTAATGAGCTTGATAGCATAATTTAGAAATTACAAATGCAATACATTTTTTTGAGTCATGATGTGGATTGGAGACGACAAGGTCCACCAGTGGAACATATACTAGAAAGAAAAGATAGATTTGACTCGAAAATTTTTGAGAGAACTAAACCAGAAGATTTGTATCGTAATATTCCTGAATACATGGAAATAGAAGAAAAACTAGGAGTTCGTTCTACATTTTTCTTTAGAACAATATATGAAAATGGTAATCTAATTGATTATGAAGATGATATTAAGCAACTACAAGAGTCAAACTGGGAGATTGGATTACATACCGATCCCACATCTATAGACGATGCTGAAAAAATTCGTTTGGAGAAAGAAAAGCTTGAATCTATTACAAAGAAACCAATATTTGGTAATAGAGTTCACTTTCTAAATTATAATTCTGAATTGCTAAATAAATTAGAAAAATTAGGCTTTTCTTATGATTCATCTCTAAGACATTCAAAAGATAGAATTGATGAGAAAGAGATGAGGTATTTTAGAAACAACCCTGTTACGCAGAATCTTGGCAGCCATGGAATGGATCCTAGCAAATGGATAATTGAATTCCCTGTAACATTGATGGATGCATACTTGTTTACACATATGAAAATTAAAGAGGATAAGATAATTTCTGAATTTAAAAAAACATTAGATATCAGTCGTAATCTTTGGGATGGTGAGGGATTATACGGTGGTGTAATTACTGTAATCTGGCATGATAATGTTCTAAAAATGAAAGGTGGAAGGATGTATCAACAAATTCTAGAGTTCCTTACATCACAAGATGATGTGAAAATTATGCGTGGAATAGATCTTGTTGAAATTTTAAAAAATTAAAATCAGATATTATTTTTTATATTTTTCCGCTTCCTCTGATCCACCCGTAGCAGTTCCCTTACTGTAAGAATGAGCACCAGCACCTGCAAGTTCTCCATTTTGTACAATTAGATATTCAGTTCTAATTGGTTTATTATCTAAGAAGCATTCTAGAATTTCTCTTGTACCAGCTGCATATCTTGTCTGTGCTGATAATGATGTACCTGAAGTGTGTGGTGTCATGCCATGATTTGGCATGGTTCTCCAAACATGATCATTGGGTGCTGGCTGAGGAAACCAAACATCTCCAGCATATCCACTTAATTGTCCAGATTTTAAAGCCTCTGCAATTGCTTCTCTGTTGCAAATTTTTCCTCTTGCAGTATTAATAAGATAAGCACCTTTTTTCATCTTGCTGATTAATTCTTTATCAAACAAATTTTCTGTTTCTGGATGTAATGGGCAATTAATTGTAACTACATCACATACTGCAACCATTGATTCCACAGATTCGTGAAATGTTAAATCTAATTCTTTTTCAATTGATTCAGGCAATCTATGTTTATCAAAGTAATGTAAGTGAGTTTCAAATGGTTTCATTTTTCTTAAGGCTGCTAATCCTATTCGGCCTGCTGCTACTGTACCTATATGCATACCTTCCACATCATAAGAGCGTTGGACAGCATCAGCAATATTCCAACCACCTGATTTTGCAATTTCGTGTTGATTATGATAATCTCTGACCATAGATAAAATCATCATAACAATATGCTCAGATACAGAAATTGAATTACAGTATGTGACTTCAACTATATCGACTCTATTATCCATTGCAGCCTGTAAATCAACATGATCTGATCCAATACCTGCCGTAATTGCTAATTTTAGATTCTTACCCTTTTCTATTAATTCTCTTGTTAAATAGAAAGGCCAAAATGGTTGTGATATTACAATATCAGCATCCACTATTTCTCTAGCAGCTACGGAATTAACACCATCTTTATCAGATGTAACTACTAGTGTATGTCCCCTTTCTTCTAAAAATTTTCTTAATCCTAATTCACCGGAAACACAACCAAGTAGTTCACCTGGAGTAAAGTCAACTGTTGTTGGTGTCGGTAGTGTCATACCATCTGGATATTTTTTTAATTCTGGTAGTTTAGTTAATGGATAGTTTTTTGGCATTCCATCTTTTGGATCGTCATATAATACACATAATATTTTCATGATTTACTATTCTTTTAGATTTCAGGATCTAATTACATTGTTGCTTGTGATGCTTCATGGAACATCTGACTCTTTGCACATCCTGCAGCAAGTTCATCACCAGCACCTCTTCGCATAAGACCTCTGTAAAGACAGTCTTCTAGTTTCATTTCTTCCCTTTCTTCCCATTCCTCAACAGTAACAGAGTATTTCTTTTGAATTCTATCTCTGTACCACTCTGGAATTACGTTAAATGCACAGAATGGAATGATTCTAAGATCAGGAGTAACATAATGAATATCACATCTTTGTAGTCTTTCAAGATCTTCATTGTATTTGTCTTGGAAGTGCATCATTCCTAAGAAAAGACCCTTGACATGGAATCCACCAACAGCATCAAATGATCTTTTCATTAGTATACTGCTAAACATTTTAGCCAAATCCAAGCCTGCTGGTTGTTTATCTTTATCAACAAAACCTTTGAGTTTTCTTACTACCTCAAGCATTGTAAAGTATTTGTTAGCGCCTGAACGAATTTGCTCTGCTTTATCCTCAAACAGTTCAAGCATACCCTGAAGATCACAGAAACGTGTCATTGGAACAAATTTCTTTGTATCAGCATCTTCAAAGACGTATGTACCTGCACCACATGCAAAGTGAATAGATAATTCATATTTTGGTTTGCTTGAAAATGCTTCAATTATATCTGTAAGAGGCATGCAACTTGGAACAGGATACCAATCATCAATTGTAACTTGTCCTTGTGTTTGTTCTTCAATTCTTTGTATACAATCAGGAACTGTAATTCTATATTTTTCACGTTCAGTCTTTCCCATTCTACCAGTAAGTGATACAGGCTGGAAATTTACAGCGTGAACAACATCCATGTTTTTCTGTGCATATCGAATGATTCCACCTAACTCATGATCATTAATTGATTTGATTACTGTTGGAACAAATACAACAGTTGTTCCAGTCTTTCTACAACTATCTAATGCGTAAGGAATTTCCCAATGATTCTTTGGGTTTGTTCGTGCAGTTACACCATCAAAACTTAGATAAAGATTATTACATCCAGCTAATCTTACTTCACGAGCAGCTTCAGGATCCATTGCATGTCTAATTCCATTAGTGTTCATTTGAATGTGTTCAACATTTTCTTCTTTCATTATTTTGATTACATCAGTAATATCATCACGTAGCATTGGTTCACCACCAGTAATTTGCATCGAGTTTCCTGGTATTGGCTTCTCTGCTCTTAGAGTTTTCATCATGGCTCTTACTTGATCAAGTTCTGGTTCATACATGTAAGCACCTTCCAGTCCTTTCTTTACATAGAAGAAACAATACCAACAAGTAAGATCACATCTATTTGTAACAATCATGTTTGCTAATCCACTATGTGACAAATGATTTGTACAAAGACCACAATTATTTGGGCAAGAGCATTTATCCATCATAACATTTGGTGCATGGGCACCTTTACCATCAGCCCAGTATGTGCTGAATTTATTATACAATTCATAAGATCCGAAATAAAGTTCTTCACATTCACCATGAGTTGGACAAGTCTTTGTCATGTAGACTTTATCATCACGTTCAAAAACTTCTGCATCTAAAATCATGTTACAATCTGGACAAATACTTTGAGTAAATCGTATTGTGGATTTCTTCCCAAGAGATTTTGTCGATTGATTAGAAATCTGAATTAAAGCCAATTATTCATTTTTTCCAAATTAGTATATAATCCATATCCTACGATACACCGGTGGATTTAGGTAAAGATCAAATGGAATTTAAATAACTAAGGCGAAAACACGCTGAATGAGTGTTTCAGATAAAACAAAAAAATCCCTAGAAAATATTGGTCTAACAAGTTATGAAATTAGAAGTTATACAACTCTATTAAAAGAGAGAGAAATTAATGCATCAGAAATTAGTGAAAAATCAGGTGTTCCATATTCAAAAATTTATGAAGTATTAGGTTTGTTGGAAGAAAAAGGTTGGATTGGTTCTGATGATTCAAGACCAACAAAATATTTTGCAAAATCACCAACAACAGCTCTTGAGACAACAAAACAAAGTGCAGAAAATGAATTTCTAAAAAATAGAAGTGTAATTTTAACAGAACTTACATCATTATACGAAAAGAGTGGTACTAGTGAAAAACCAGACATATGGGTAATTTCTGGTGCAATGAATATTGTTGCAAAAATTATGGAGTTAGTAGAAAACTGTAGAAGTGAAGTATTAATTGCAATTCCACAAGCAGGTGAAGAAATTGTTAAGCAGTCATTACCAAAACTAAGACAGCTTAATGAAAAAGGAGTAAAGATTACAATTTTAACATCTGATAAATTAGATAAAGAATCTGTGAAGTCAATTTCAAGAATCGCTAAAATAAAAATTAAATCTGGTTTATTTGGTGGTGGAATAATTTCTGATAAACGTTATGTTGTGATTCTTATGGGTCCAGAAATTAGTGGATCAAAAACTACTGATATTGTAGCAATATGGGCAGATCATGCTGGTTTAGCAGGATTTGCAAAAGAATATTTTGAATATTTACTAAAAGATGCTAAAGAAGTAAAATAATTCCTTTCTAATAGTATAGAATGTCTTGAATGTTTATTAAAAGAAAACGAGGGTGTATAATATGGATTCGTTAAATGATGAAGTGCTTTTTGTTGGTACTGCTGAAGCTGAACATGTAGAGATGTATCTTAAAGCAATTTGGCATATTAGAGAAAAAGGTAATGATGTCAAAATTAGTACAATTGCAAACATGCTTCATGTAAGACAACCAAGTGTTGTACAAATGTTAAAAAAATTAGCAGGAAAAGATTTAGTCAATTACAATAAAGCAGGTGTCACACTTACTGAAAGTGGTGAAAAAACTGGCTCTACTATGATGCGAAATAGTAGATTACTTGAGGTACTAATGGATAATGCATTAAAAGTAGAAATTGATGAAGAAATGGTCTGTGGAATGGAGCATCATATGAACAAACAATTTACAGACGCACTTTGTACAATGTTAAATCACCCAAGAAAATGTCCACATAGTCACAACATTCCGCTTGGCGAATGTTGTGAACAATAAAATTAACAAATAGTAAAATAACCAATTTTCTCACATTTTTTATGGCATGCTTTTGTGGTTGCGAAACATATGAAAAAAATCCTGATGGAAGAATTATTGGTTGTATGAAATGTAATCACGGTCCACAAAACCATGATGAGAAATTTAGAGAATCTGCAAGACTTAATGAAGAACAATCACAAAAGCGTGATGCTGATTTTGGTTAATCTTCTACTCACCAATTATCTTTACTAAAACACGTTTTGATCTTTTTCCATCAAATTCTCCATAAAAAATTGCTTCCCATGGTCCAAAATCTAATTTACCATTAGTTATCGCTATAGTTACCTCTCTTCCCATAATCTGTCGTTTTAAATGAGCATCTGCATTATCTTCTCCAGTATCATTATGTTGGTATTGATCTACTGGTTGATGTGGTGCTAAGGATTCTAACCATTTCTCATAGTCATTATGTAAACCAGATTCGTTATCATTGATGAATACACTTGCAGTGATATGCATAGCATTTACTAAACATATTCCTTCTTTTACACCACTTTTCTTAACAAATTTTTCTACTTCTTGAGTTATGTTTACAAATTCTCGTCTAGACTTGGTACGAAATGTCAAATATTCTGTTAATGATTTCATAATTAATTTTTGATATAAGAGAATAAAAATTAAGGTGTAGGCTCAGAACTCAAGATCCCTATCATCAAATCAAAGGATATTTTCTATCATTGCCTACAAATAACACTAGTGATATTTGCTAATGAGTCTTTCAAGAAGCTTGATATTTGAGAAATTTAATACTATAGAAATGGTAGAGATTAATTCCCCATCGTCACTAGAAAGTTTCCGCCGTTTCATATTTGCGAGTACTTGTAGTTCTTATGCCCCAAGAAGTTATTTGGAGGACTCGGAAGTTTTTCCTGAAAGAGAAGAAAAATTAGGATCTATTTATGTAGAAGCAGCCGATAAGATGACACTGAAAAAAATTCGTGAGATTACTTTTGTAAATGCAAAAGATGTGTTAGGAATAATTTATTCTTCTAAAAGTGGTAACACTTCATTGAAATGGCGTCAAATAAGACGAAATTCTGGAAAAGTAACTGGTGAAGCATCAAGTAATTCATTAGTAAATCTTGCTGAAGGTGGTGTAATTACACTTGATTGGGTTGATAATTATGTAAAGAAAAAGGCAGAAGAAAATCAATCAAATGAAATTGCAGAATAAACTTTTCTCTTTAAACTATAAAAGAAAATCATAATGATTACAAAAACGCTTGATGAGAATACCATTTCATTCATTCCTGAAGAATCTGATGATTTGATAATTCTTCGTAGAATAATTAAGAAAGATGATAAAATTGTTGGTGAGACTACTAGAGTTATTAAACAAGACAAAGATTTTTCTAGGCCAGATAAGGGCGAAAGAATCAAAATTAGACTTGCGATATCAGTTGAAAAAATTTCATTAGATAATGTTCTAGATCGAATCAGGGTTGGTGGAACAATTACTGAATCAAATAATGAAGCTGTCCCACATGGATCACATCATTCATTTATTATTAAAATGGATCATCCATTTAATCTTGTAAAGAAAAAATGGTCACCAATAGAAAAGAAACTTGCAAAAACTAAAGGTGATAGTGACACATTCATTCTGATTGCTATAGATACTAGTGATTGTGGAATAGCAAAACTAAGAGGAACCCATCTTCATGTTTTACCAAATATTTATTCTGGTTCTAGTGGAAAAAGATACAAAACAAACTTCAAAATTGATAATTTCTTCAATGGTGTTGTAAATGCAGTTTCAGCTATAGCACAAAATGGTAATTTGATTATAATTTTTGGTCCTGGTGAAACAAAAAAGAAATTTACTAACTTCCTTTCAAAATCTATAGTAGGACAAAAATCTAAAACTAAGACTATAGATGGAATTGATTCTAGTGGAGAAGATGGTATACATATATTTACAAAATCAGAAAGTATGAAGGAAATTATATCTGATAGTAAAATAGCAAAAGTTTCTAGAATAATTGATCAAGTAATGTTTCTTGCAAATAAAAAAAGTAGAAAATTTTCAATGGGATTAGAAGAAACTAGAAAAGCCAATGAATTTGGTGCTATCGAATCAGTGGTTTTTTCAGAAAAAGTTATTCAGGATTTTGATGAACAAGAAATAATTGATTTTCTTAATGATATCGAGTCAAAAGGTGGTCAAGTTTACAGTGTTGACAGTAGTACAGATATTGGATTACGAGTTTCTGGACTAGGTGGAATTATATCTATTCTTAGATTTGCAGTAGAAGGTTAGAGTGTAGAGTCTACAAGCCATTTTAGATATGTCTGATTAATTGATTTAATATCAATTTCAGCAATCTCTGGTATGTCGTAAGGATGTAATTTCTTAATTTCTTGTTTTAGAATTGATTGATTTGTTTTCGTAGTTTTAAAAAATGCTAAATATTCTGATTGATTTTCAACTTTGCCTTTCCAAGAGTAAATTGATGAAATCTTTGTTATATTCACGCAAGCTGCAAATTTTTTCTTTACAACATGATTTGCAATTTTTGAAATTGATTTTTTGTCTGGAAAAGTAGAAATTATCATAATTGATGTCATAGTAACCGATAAATGTAGATATTAAAAAAATTATCAATTAATGGAACTAGATTTTCTGTCACAAAATGCAATAATTTACGTGTTGATGGCGTGGGTAGTAATCTTTGTTACCGCAAAAGCACTCAAACTAGAAAAATATGGTTTCACAATAAAACCATATAGTCTAACTTACAAAAACTACAAGGTACAATCTGCATTAACAAAAATGCTTGGAAGGACAAGACGTGGAATTCGAGTTTTTGCTGATGTTAGTGTTATTGCAGGGTTTTTAATGATGGGATTTGCATTCTGGTTTCTATTAAATAATATTTTTAATTATTTCCAAGAACCCGCGGAGTTTGCGGAACTTACAGTATTGATTCCAGGTGTAACCCTAACATCTGCTTCTGCTATTCTTTACTTTCTGCTATCTATTCCAATTGTTCTAGTAGTTCATGAAGGTGCACATGGAATAGTTGCAACACTTGAAAAAATTAAGATCAAAACTGGGGGATTTGCAATTTTTATTGCAATGTTTGCTGGATTTGTTGAACCAGATGAAGAAGAATTTGATAATGCAAAAAAAGTTTCAAGACTTAGAGTCATTGGAGCAGGTGCTACAGCAAATGTAATTTTTGCACTTGCACTTGGTGTAATATTACTAACTAATCCACTTTTTGCAATGATTCTACCAGAACCAATGTTAGGTTGGTTCTATGAATCACCTGAAGGGGTTTTAGTTTTGTCTGTAATTGAAGGTGGTGGAGCAGAAAAAGCTGGTATAAAAGAGAATGATATTATCACAAAAATAAACGGTGTTGAAATCATTACTCCGATGGATTTTCTAAAAGTTGATTTGAGTCCGGGTGATACTGCGACTGTTAATGTACTTAGAGATACTCAATCACTTGAATTTTCTGTGGTAATTATGCCATCACCAGATGATCCTGAACGAGGTCTTGTTGGAATAATGAGAGATAATAACTTGGCATTCAAACCAATATACAATTTCATTGAATGGAATAATTTTCAACTCTCAATGTTTTTACTTTGGTTATGGATGATCTCATTTTTTATTGGAATTATCAACATGTTGCCACTACCAATACTTGATGGTGGAAAATTTATTCATACATTAATTGATAAGAAAATGTCTGAAAAATCTGTTAATGGAACAATGTGGGCAATTTACATATTCACATTTGTGTTATTTGGACTAAATATTGGATTATCATACATGAAATCTGGTTGGTTCACGATTTAAACAAATAAGATATTAAACAATTAGAATTTAAAAAAATCATGAAATGTGATAGATGCGAAAACGAATCTGCCTATTCAAGAAAATATTCTGGAGAAAGTCTATGTTCTGAGTGTTTTTCAAACTCAATTCTACGAAAGACTGCAAAAACAATTTCAAAATATAATATGATAAAAAATGGTGAATTAGTTTGTGTAGGTGTTTCAGGTGGAAAAGATTCTCTTGCTTTATTGGATATTTTGAAAAAGATGTCAGATACTCATAATTTTGAAATTGTTGCAGTAACCATTGATGAAGGAATACCTGGTTATAGAGATGAAGCACTAGAAATTGTAACAGAATTTTGTAAAAAATTAGATGTAAAACTAAAGATCTATTCGTACAAAAATCTGTTTGATCTAACCTTAGAAGAATCACTGGAAATGAGAGAAGACGAAAAAACATCATCATGTGCAATTTGTGGTACATTTAGACGAAGAGCACTTGATCATGCAGCAGAAGAAATTGGTGCAGATGTAATTGCTACTGGACATAATCTTGATGATGGAATTCAAACATTTCTAATAAACACACTATCTGGTGATACAAACAAAATAGGTTGGATGAACCCAGAAAAAAATTCAATGAAAATTCGCAAAATTAAACCATTTTCTGCAATCTATGAATCAGAAATTGTTTTTTATGCATTTACTAATAATTTACCTTTTCAATCAGAACCATGTCCACACATGAATGAAGCAATAAGAACAGAAATTCGTGAATTCTTTAATTCATTAGAGGAAAAACATGTTGGAATAAAAAATAATATGCATAATTCAGTCTTGAAAATTTCGCAAATCATGAATGAGTCTTCAGATAAGGAAAAACGAATTTGTGAGAAATGTGGGAATGAGTGTAGTGGAAAAACGTGCTCAGTATGTAATATGATTACAAACCTAAAGAAAGAAAGATCCTAATTCAAATATAACATTCCATCCTAAGTAAGATTGTAGTAGGGAGGACCCAGGGTGCCAGCCGTGCCCTATTCTGAAACCGGCTATATGCAGAGGTCAGTAACTGTTGGGAAAATCTCTAGAAAGATAGTTCCCGCTTGGTGTATGGAAATGAACCCACGCCGAGGCGGGTGGTTGCAGGACAAGGATTATCCGAAGGGATAACTCCTAAGACCGAACCGCTGAAAGGGATGAGGTCCGGGAGGGAGCAATCCTAAGGTGGAACATCCACGCTTCCTCGTCAACGTGGCGGATCTTGTACGTCTTGAAAGGGGCTATCAGTCTAGACTGGAACTAGCAGATCTACTACACTATATTTTAAAAATATTTTATTCGTATAAGACATCAAAGCTTGAAAATGATCCTGTTGGTTCTTCGGTTTTAACTTCAACTGACTCAACACGTGAGTTTGCAGGTCCACTATAACACCAATCAATTAGAATGTTAACGTTATCATCATCTCCTTCTAAAACTGCCTCAACTCTACCATCATTGAGATTTCGTACATAACCATATACAGAATTTTTTATTGAAGTAACTTTCATTGCCTGTCTAAAAAAAACTCCCTGAACTTTTCCACTAATCAAAATATGTACACGTGTCACGGACATAAAATAACTAAAAGATTATCATTAATCAGTTTTGATAATTGATTATTTCTTATACGATTTTCTCTCTTTAATTCTTGCTCTTCCAGTTTTTCTAGCAGCAATACTTCCAACTTTTGCTCCAGGTGGAGCATTTCTAGAAACAGTAGAACTTTGACCAACATGTTGATGTCGTCCACCACCGTGTGGGTGAACATATGCAGCTTGAGCAACACCACGTACAATTGGATATTTGTGTCCACGTGATTTGAACTTTCTCCATTTAACACCGGCGCGCATAAAAGGTCTATCTCTAACACCGCCACCAGCAAGTGTACCAATCATTGCTCTATTTTTTGGATTTAATTTTGTAAATTTACCAGATCTTAGTTTAATAACAACACCATCATCTTCATGTGAAAATACAGTTGCGCTTGTTCCCGCTGATTTAATAAATGAACCACCATCACCAAATTGTTTCTCTATATTACAAACAGTTGTTCCATCTGGGATATTTTGAATGCTAGTAACATTTCCCTCCGAAATTTCAGAGTCTAGACCAAATGAAATCTTTGAACCAACTTTGGTCCCTAATACAGCTGGTATCAATGAGATTTTGCCATTCCCAAATCTGACTTTGGATAATGGGACGTCACGACCACTTTCATGAACTAGATCAATAATATCTCCTTGTTGGTTTTCAGATAGATCAAAACTTGGATATTTTGCAGGCGCACGCTTATGTGTAACAGCAGCTCTAAATTGCATGCCTCCACGGCCACGTCTTCTTACTAGTGGTCTTTTACCCAATGTACTGATTCGAGCCTAAAATCATGATTTTAAGCTTGTGATTAAGAAAATTCAGATCATAATAATAATACGCTAAATATATAAAAAAAGAATAAGACAAGATATGATATGAGTGAAAATGGGCTTACACTAAAGGTTCTTGAAGCATATACAAGAGATGTAGGAAGGGGCGTCGCTAGAATTGATTATGACTCCATGGATACACTTAACGCATCTACTGGTGATGTAATCGAACTAAAAGGAAAAAGAAGAACTGTTGCAAAATGTCTTCCACTTTATCCATCCGATGAAGGAAAAGGAATCATCAGGATTGATGGACTTGGAAGAAACAATGCTGGAATTGCAATTGGTGATACCATTACGGTTAGAAAAATTAAAGCGGTTGCAGGAGAAAAAATCACTGTTGCTCCATTAGAAGCAATACCACCAATTGATGAAAGATATCTTGCTGATGCATTAGAGAGTGTTCCATTAATTAAAGGTGATAATGTTATGGTACCTTACTTTGGAGGTAGATTAACATTTCAAGTAATTGGTGTAACACCAGCTGCTGATGCTGTACTTGTAACACAAAAAACAACATTCAACATTGCAGAAAAAGGTGAAACGTTAAGAGGTGTCCCACAAGTAACATACGAAGATATCGGTGGTATTAGAGATGAAATTAAAAAAGTAAGAGAGATGATAGAGCTTCCACTTAGACATCCAGAAATATTTGAAAAATTAGGAATTGAAGCGCCTAAAGGAGTTTTGTTATACGGTCCACCAGGAACTGGAAAAACTTTGTTGGCAAAAGCTGTTGCAAATGAAAGTAATGCTCACTTTATCAGTATTTCAGGTCCAGAAATCATGAGTAAGTTTTATGGTGAAAGTGAAGCACGGTTAAGAGAAATTTTCAAGGAAGCTAGAGAAAAGGCACCTTCAATAATTTTTGTTGATGAAATTGACTCTATAGCACCAAAACGTGAAGAAGTGACTGGTGAAGTTGAGCGTAGAGTAGTTTCCCAAATGTTATCATTAATGGATGGATTAGAAGCAAGGGGAAAAGTAATTGTAATTGCTGCTACAAATAGACCAAATGCAATTGATCCAGCTCTACGAAGACCTGGAAGATTTGATAGAGAAATTGAGATTAAAGTTCCAGACAAAAAGGGAAGAAAGGAGATTTTGTTAATTCATTCAAGAAACATGCCTTTGGTAGATGAAGGTTCTGAGGCTGTTAACATAGATAAAATTTCAGCAGTAAGTCATGGATATGTTGGTGCAGACTTGGAATATCTGTGTAAAGAAGCAGCAATGAAATGTTTGCGTAGACTATTACCAGAACTTAACCTTGAAGAAGAAAAACTTCCTCCTGAAACTTTAGATAAACTTGTAGTAACTAATGATGATTTTACAAAAGCCCTAGTTGAAGTAACACCATCAGGAATGAGAGAAGTATTCATTGAAAACCCAGATGTACACTGGGACCAAATAGGTGGATTACCTACTGTTAAACGTGAATTACAAGAGGCTGTTGAGTGGCCAATGAAATATCCTGGATTATATGATAAATTGGGTCATAAAATGCCTAGAGGAATTTTATTGCACGGTCCTAGTGGTACAGGAAAAACTCTGATGGCAAAAGCTGTTGCAACTGAAAGTGAAGCAAACTTTGTCTCAGTAAGAGGTCCAGAACTTTTGTCAAAATGGGTTGGTGAATCAGAAAGAGGAATTAGAGAAATTTTCAAAAGAGCTAGGCAATCAGCCCCATGTGTAATCTTCTTTGATGAGATTGATTCTATAGCACCGATCAGGGGTGGAGGAACAGAATCTGCAGTAACAGAGAGAGTAGTAAGCCAGCTTTTGACTGAATTAGATGGAATGGAAAATATGCGTGGTGTCATAGTCCTTGCTGCAACAAATAGAGCTGATATGATAGACCCAGCACTATTAAGACCTGGAAGATTTGATAAAATTATACAAATTCCAATGCCAGATAAAGAAAGCAGACTACAGATTTTGAAAATTAATTCAGAAGATATTCCATTAGCTGATCAAAATGGTCCAGAAAAGATAGATTACGATAAACTTGCAGAGATGACTGATGGATTAAGTGGTGCAGATGTTGCTGCAATCTCTAATACAGCAGTTTCACTAGTTGTCCACGAACATCTTGATAAAGAGCCTGATGTAAAAGAGGTAGAAAAGAAAGCTGCAACTGCCAAAGTGACAATGAAACACTTTGAAGATGCCGTAAAGAAGGTTCGTGAGCAGAAAGATCTAAAGATTGGTGAAAAACTAGTCGCATCTTACTACAGGTAGTTTTAATAAAATAACTACTCTAAATTACCTAAATGTCTGAATTTAGAGGATATTCTGGAAAATCATTATCATTACTTAAGGAAAATAATGCCAAAGTTGGTGACTCTATCAAAATAACGTCAGATTTGACTTATACTGGAATATTAATGCCAAGATACGAATCTGGAGATGATTCACATATAATTCTCAAATTAAAAAGTGGCTATAACGTTGGCATAAACATCAATGAGATTCAAAAGATTGAAGTCATTCCAAGTCAAGAAATTAAATCTGAACATGTAGAAAAACAAAAAGAAAATCTATCACTACCAAAAATATTACTTATTTCTACAGGCGGAACAATTGCAAGTAAAGTTGACTATCGCACAGGTGCAGTTACTCCAGCATTAAGTGCATCTGAATTAAATGAGGCTGTACCAGAACTTGCAAAAATTGCAAACATTGATTCTGAAGTTTTATTTTCTGAATATTCTGAAAATTTGCAGCCAGAACATTGGTTAAAGATTGCAGAAAAACTTGATTCAATTTCTAATTCAGATTATGCAGGAATAATAATTGCTCATGGAACTGACACAATGCATTATACGTCATCTTTTCTATCCTTTGCCTTATCAGGATTTCCTGTTCCTATTGCATTAGTTGGTTCACAGAGATCATCTGACAGACCATCATCCGATGCAGCACTAAACTTGATTGCTGCTACAAAATTTCTTACAGAATCTAATGTGAAAGGTATTTTCGTTGTTATGCATAACAATGCTAGTGATGAAACTGTAGTTTGCCATAAAGGAACACGTGTTAGAAAAAATCATACAAGTAAACGTGGTGCATTTGAAACTATGGGTGATGATCCAGCTTTTATAATAACTGAAAATAAAATTAAAAAAAATATGGGTGATGATTTTTTCAAAAATACAAAATATGAACCAAAATTAAGACTTGATACAAAAGTTTCATTGGTAAAATATCATCCAGGATATGATCCTAAGCAGGTTGAAAATTTAACTAAATTGGGTTTTAAAGCAATCATTTTTGAAGGTACAGGACTAGGCCATGTTGGAAAAACAATGTATAATGTAATTAAAGATGCAAAGAAACAAGGAATATTTCTAGGGATGACGTCTCAATGTTTAGATGGTAGTGTTAGAATGACAGTTTATGACAGTGGTCGTGATCTTTTAGACCTTGGAATTATTCCACTTGAAAATATGATCTCAGAAACAGCATTAGTAAAAGCAATGTGGAGTTTAGGGAATTCAAGTAATATTGAAGAAATGCAGGCGTTAATGCTGAAAAATATTGCTTCGGAGTTTTAATTATGGTAGATATTGACTTTGGAAAAATTGGTCTTAAAGTTGGATTGGAAATACACCAACAACTACTAACCAATAAGAAATTATTTTGTGATTGTAATCCAGTAGAAAGTGATGAATATGATAAAAAATTTGTTAGAAAACTAAGGGCGTCAAAGAGTGAATTAGGTGAATTTGATCCAGCGGCATTATTTGAGAAAACAAAATCTAAACAAATTAACTATTATGCAAATTCTCAAAGTAGTTGCCTTGTAGAAAAAGATGAAGAACCACCACACAATCTGGATTCAAGTGCTAAAGATCTCTCATTATTAATCAGTACAGCATTAGAATCAAAAGTTTTTAGCGAGATCCATGTGATGAGAAAAACTGTGATTGATGGTTCAAACACTTCCGGTTTTCAGAGAACAATGTTAGTTGCACAAGGAGGAAATCTGAAAATAAATGGTAAATCAGTTGGTGTTCAATCAATATGCCTCGAAGAGGATGCTGCTAAACTTCTTAATGATACAAAACATGAGAGAAATTATAGTCTAGATAGATTGGGTATTCCTTTAGTTGAAATTGCTTTAGAACCAGTAGATGTAACTGAACCTTCAATTGTAAGAGATATTGCTTTAGCATTAGGAAGGTTACTCAGAACTACAAAAAAGGTAAAAAGGGGAATTGGCTCGATTCGACAGGATGTTAACATCTCAATTTCTGGTAGTGGAATAGTAGAAGTAAAGGGAGTACAACAACTTGACCAACTTGAGAAAATAATAGAATTCGAAGCAAAAAGACTAAATGGATTGAAAATAATTTCAGAAAAAATTAATTCATTGAATGTGAATAAGATTTCAAAAGAAGATGTGATGGATGTTACGGAAAGTTTCAAAAATTGTAATTCTAAAATTATTCAAGATGCCTTAAAGAATGGAGATATGATCAAAGCAATAAAACTTGAAAAAATGTCTGGTCTTATAGGATTTGAACCATACAAAGGTATACGATTAGGAAAAGAGATTGCAGAAGTTGTAAGATTTTTTGGAATTGGTGGTGTTTTTCATTCAGATGAACTTCCAAATTATGGAATTGACCAAAAAGACATAGATCAATTAATAAAAAATTTAGAGTTAGTAGAAAATGATGGATTTTTGATCATTGCTGGTCATAATCCTAGCTTAGAAATTGCAATTGAGGCAATAATTAATAGAATTTCTCAAGCACATGATGGTGCCCCAGCAGTTACACGTGCTGCAACTATATCAGGTGAAACCGTATTTTTAAGACCTAGACCGGGTGCCTCAAGAATGTATCCTGAAACTGATATCCCACCAATTAGAATTAATCAAGATGAAGTCGACACCGCTAGAAAAAATATACCAAAAGGTTGGGAAGAGTCACTTTTAGAAATAGAAAAAAAGTATGATGTAAACAGACAGCTATCTGAACAACTTTTTGATTCAGAATATTTTGAATTGTTTGAAGAAATCTGCAAAGAGAAATCAAACTCTCCAAATTTTGTTGCATCATCACTTTGTTCTACGATAACAAATCTTCAAAGACAAGGCTTAGATTCACAGTTATTAAAACCAGAAGAGATTTTGAGAGTATTCAAATTGTTAAGAGAAGGAAAAATCACAAAAGAATCTGTTGAAATAATTTTTGAACAAATAATGAAAGGAAAAGAACAATCAGTCAATGATGTAATAAAGAATATGTCAATTGAAATTATGGATGATAAACAACTAGAAAAAAATATAGAGAAAATCATTAATGATAATATTGATATTGTGAAGAAGGATGGTCTGCGATCACTCAGCTCATTGATGGGAATAGTAATGAAAGAAGTTCGAGGAAAGGCATCTGGTAAAACAGTAAATGAATTGTTGAGAAAAAAAATTAAAGAATACTCTAATTAGAATATAAATAAAAATTTCAGGGGTTAAATTATTAATTTAACCTCTACTTTTTCGCTTGGCTGTTCCTCTGCCGGTAGAGCGTGTACCTTTGTATGCTGGTTTTGCGGAAGATGTCTTAGATGATACTTTTCTTCTTCCAGTACCTCTACCTGTAGAGATATATTTATTGCCAGTAACTTTTTTGCGGGCATCTTGATATTCTCTATAAGCTTTTCCAGAAAAAGATGACTTTTTACTTGTATCAGTGGTTCTTCTTTTAGTTCCTCTGCCGCTTGATCTAGTAACTTTTGCCATGGAGAATCTAAAATGAACATTGTTTTAAAGGTGTCCATTTTTCTGATGTAAATAATGCGGGAAGTGGGATTTGAACCCACGAACTCCTAAGAGATAAGGATCTGAACCTTACGCCGTTGACCAGGCTGGGCTACCCCCGCAACGATAATTTTCTAAACCAAAATAAGTTCTTTATTATAGGAGAAATCAAAAAATAATCAAATCAGGAGAATTTAGAGAATAATGCCACATAGAGAAATTTATTGCAATAATTGTAAAAAAACGTTAGGAATGTATAATGCAAAATACTTTTCAGAAAATGGTCTTGGTGAACTCTTGAATAATCTTGATTCCATGCATATCAAACGTGGACATGCTATAGAAATTAGAATGAAATGATAACTTATCAAATACTAATCAGTTTTGTCTTGAAATTGTTTTAGAATATTCTTTTCTTCTTTTGATAGTTTTTTTGGAATATTTACGATCAATCTAACAAATTGATCACCTTTACCTCTAGAATTTAATCGTGGTAAGCCCTTTCCTTTTAATTTTAAAATAGTGTTGGGTTGACTTCCTTGTTCAATCTTAATTTTTTCTGATTTTTCTAATGTTGGTACATCAACTTCATTACCTAATGCAGCATCAAACATAGAAATGCCCAAATCATAGAAAAGATCACTTCCATCTCTTTTGAATTTTGGATGTGGTGAAACTCTAACTCTAACTACCAAGTCACCATTTTGACCATCAGGAACAGATTCTCCTTCTCCACGAACAAGATAATCACCATCATCTATTCCAGGTGGAAGATCAAAAGAAATGTGTTTTATTCCTTTAATCATACCAAGTTTACATTTCTTACATGGTTTTTCAAAAACTTGTCCTCGTCCACTACATTTACGGCATGGTTGAATAGTAACAAAAGTTGAAAAGCCCATGTCACGACTTACTCTTACTTGGCCTTGACCATTGCAATCACTACAAGTTGTTTTCGATGAACCTGATGAACAACCTGTTCCATTGCAATCAGGACAGTTTACATTTTTATTTATATCAAGTTCTAATTTTTTTCCACGTAAAACATCTTCTAGTGTGATAGATGTTTCATGTAAGAGATCAGACCCACGTTGTCTTTGAAATCCACCACCAAAACCTCCACCACCAAATAGATTTTCAAATATAGAATCAAATCCACCACCAGTTGATCCACGTCTACCAAAAAGATCTTGGAAAATATCATTAAAGTTACCACCTGCCCCACGGAATATGTCCTCTGTTGAATATCTACCATCTACTCCAGCATGACCATGTTGATCATAGAGTTGTCTTTTTGAGGAATCTGATAAAACCGCATATGCCTCAGAAATCTCTTTGAAATGTTCTTGTGCGTCAGCAGATTTATTTTTGTCAGGATGAAATTTTAAAGCAAGCTTTCTGTATTGTTGCTTAATTTCTTCAGCTGATGCTGTTTTTGAAACTCCAATTACTTCATAATAATCACGTTTAGCACTCATTATTTTATCTAATATTATTTTTTAATTATAAATTTATTAATTTGAAGATTTGTCAGACTTCGCTTTATCGTCAGAATTAGTCTCATTTGTTTGACCAGTTGACTGTTGTTCAGATGTATCTTGATTAGATTGACCATCTGGTCCTGGTGGAGGTGCAGAATTTTTGTATAATTCTGTGGTAATTTCGTTTACAATGGTTTTCAATGCATCAAGTTTAGTCTTAATTTGTTCAGTATCCTTGGTAAGAGATTCCTTAAGTTCTTTTACTGAATCTGTAACTTTAATTCCTTGTTCTTGTGAAATTTTATCTTTTAGGTCTTGGGTTACAAGTTTTTCTGTGGTGTAAATGTAGCTTTCTGCCTCATTTTTAATATCTACCCCTTCTTTCTTTTTCTTGTCTTCATCAGAGAATTTCTCTGCGTCTTCTTTCATTTTTTCTATATCATCTTCAGATAATTTTGTTGCTGATTCTATAGTTATTTTTGCATCTTTACCTGTTCCAAGATCTTTTGCAGTGACATTCAAAATACCATTTGCATCAATGTCAAACTTTACATTGATTTGTGGCACCCCCCGTGGTGCAGGTGGTATATCAGTAAGGTTAAAGCTTCCAAGAGAAACGTTATCAGCAACCATTGGTCTTTCTCCTTGAACTACATTAATGGTAACAGCAGTTTGACTATCAGCTGCAGTAGTGAATGTTTTATCCTTTGACGTTGGAATTGTAGTATTTCTTTCAATAATTGGTTCTCTAACACCACCTAATGTCTCAATTCCTAGTGTTAATGGTGTAACATCAAGTAAAACAATATCACTTGTAACATCACCAGCCATAATACCTGCCTGTATAGCGGCACCAAATGCTACCGCCTCCATTGGATCTATACCAGATTCTGCTTCTTTTCCAAGTGTATTACTGACAAATTTTTTCACTAGTGGCATTCTTGTTGGTCCACCAACTAGTACAATTTTCGTAATATCTGATGAAGATGTTTTTGCATCTTCAAGAGCTTTATCAATTGATGACTTACACCTCTCCACAATTGGATTTACAAGATCCTCCAGTTTTGCTCTTGTTAGTTTTACTTCAAGATTCTTAGCACCAGAATCATCATTTGCAATAAATGGAAGATTAATTTCCGTTTCCATGACAGTAGATAATTCAATTTTTGCTTTTTCTCCCGCCTCTCTAATTCTAGTCATTGCAGTGTTATCATTAGTAAGATCAATGCCATCCTTTTTTCGGAATTCATCAGCAACATAGTCAATTATTGCCTTATCCATGTCTGAACCACCAAGGTGTGTATCACCTGAAGTACTCATTACCTCAAAGACACCACCACCCATTTCCATGATAGTTACATCCAAAGTACCACCACCAAAATCAAAAACCATGATTTTCATATCTTCTTTGTTCTTATCTAGACCGAAAGCAAGAGATGCTGCTGTTGGTTCATTAATTATACGCATAACTTCAAGACCAGCAATTGTACCAGCATCTTTTGTTGCCTGTCTCTGATTATCATCAAAATAAGCAGGAACCGTAATCACAGCCTTTGTAATTTTATCACCTGTAAATGCTTCAGCGTCTTTCTTTATTTTTTGTAAAATAAATGCCGAAATTTGTTGTGGTTTGTATTCCTTACCTTGAATTTTGTAAATAAAATCAGTTCCCATTTTTCTTTTTGCTTCAAGGATTGTATTATCTGGATTAGTAACTGCTTGTCGCCTTGCAGGTTCACCAACCAAAAGTTCGCCATCTTTTGAAAATGCCACAAAAGAAGGAAAAGCTTTACCAGCTACTGTTGTTCCTTCAGCTGCTGGAATTAAAGTTGGTTTCCCACCTTGCATTATAGCAGCAGCTGAGTTACTTGTTCCAAGATCAATTCCAATTATTTTTTCAGTCATAATATTCACTCATTTTTAATAGATTTTTTTGATACAATTACCTTTGATGGTTTAATTACATTATTACCAGAAATATATCCCTTTGCGATTTCTTCCTTAATTGTATCATCATCTAGATTATTATCCTCTACTATTGAAACTGCTTCATGTAAATTAGGGTTAAACGTTTGACCTATTGCATCTATTACTTTGATATTATATTCATTAAAGATAGAATCCATGTTTCTAATTATCGCACCAAGTCCCTCAGTATCTTTCTGATCATCTACCAATACATTTTTTGCCCGAATTAAATCCTCATAAACAATAAGAAAGTTTAACATTATTTTATTAATTTCGTTAGTAACCTTATTGGTTATGTCCAAGTCTGAACGCTTATTCAAATTTTGATAATCAGCTAAAGCACGTTTCCATTTTTCAACATATTCGTTAGTATTCTGTTTTTCTTTCTCTAAAAGCTCTTTTAGTTCATCTAATTGTGATTTATGAGCAGAAGACTCTTCAGTGTTTTTTTCGCCGTCTTCTTGATTAGAATTTGATTCAATGATATCTAAATCATACTGTTCTTTATCATCTGCTTCATTGGACATAATTTTCTATAAAAACTTGGTAATTTTACTTTTATTGTATTGTTTCAAATATGGGATTGGCTTTAATGATTATTCTATCATCTTCTTTCTCATTCTTTTTTAATTTCTCATAATCAGGCTGTGAACATGCTATTACTAGAACAGTTTTTTCATTGTTAAAAAGATCAATATCTCCCTCAATTGCATCAACGTCACCAATGTAATCCCTTAATTTTAGAATTATATTCTCTAACATTTCAGCTTTATCACCTTTCATATCATGTTCATCTAATGACCAAGATATCAAAATCTTTGTTTTACTTGCCTTCAGCTCATTTTTTTTTAGAATTAATCTAATTTCATCAATTAATCGTTTAATGTATCCATCAATACTCTTCGTACAAATATTTATCAATGCTGCTAAATTTGTTGGACCATCAAATGATGTACTTAAAGAACGTAAATCAAAAAGATCATTTATCATGTTATCTAGATAGGTCTCAGAAAAAGTATTTGATATTAAATCTGATTTTGATATTTTATCATTAGCAAATCTACATACTTCAAGGGAACTAGTTAACTCAGAAAATCTTGACATAATGTTAATTGAATGAATTAATTCTGATGATGAAATGGCTAAAAATTCTTTATTTTTTTTATTTTTCAATAGTCCTTCTAATCTTTTATTTTTTTCAGCACCGAATGAACCAATATAATCAGGTTGTTTAGTTCCTAATGGATAATAATAATAATAAATTTTTTTTCCAATAGTTAAACCAGTAACATGTTCTAGAAGAGATATATTTTCATTATTACCACCTAGTCCAGTTGGTAAATTATAAACTACTGAACAACCTTTTTTAATTTTAGAAGTTATATTCTTGAATTTTGAGTTGATGTCAGTTTTGATATCTTGTCCCGTTTTTCTTATTCGTGGTGCAAAAAAGAGATATTCTGCTGTTGAAAGTGCAACATCAGTAGGAATCAATGACAGTATTGGTTCATCTTCTTTTAGTGATGAAACAGTTGGGTAGGTTTTTACAACATCTGCATTTATCAAAATTGCTGACGCCGCTGATTCATCAATAATATAAACATCCTCACCTTTAATTGCCATTTGTGATGCCAATGAATAACCTTGAGTACTTAAACCAAAAATCACAATTTTGCCCTTTGCCATATAACAAATCCTAGTATTTAGAGTAAGAAATACTTATTGGAGCAGTTCAAGAAATTAAAAATACTTGAAAATTTGGATTGATGTCTTAACACCAAAACAATATCATTTCTTTGGACATTTTTTCAATAAACTTAAACATAAACATAAAATCCTAGTTACATCAAGAAACTATAACCAAGTAAAAAATATTACAAAATTTGGTAAGATGCCTTTGAAATTAGTTGGTAAACATGGCGGTGCTAAAAAATCTGATAAGCTGAAAGCTAGTAATAATAGAACAAAACTTCTCATGGAAAAAATACAAAAATTTTCTCCAGATCTTGTTATTAGTTTCTGTTCCCCAGAGGCTTCTAGGGTTGCATTTGGGCTAGGAATAAAACATATTGCATTTTCTGATTCACCACATGCCAATGCTGTTATGAAACTCTCACTTCCATTAGTTCAAAAACTTATGACACCGTGGATTATTCCAAAAAAAGAATTTACAAAATTTGGTATATCTGAAAAGAACATAATTCACTATAGGGCAATTGATGCGTCAATTATAGTAAAAAGACTAGTATCTAATAATTCTACAAAAATTTCTCATAATAAAAAAATAATTCTAATACGAATTGAAGAAACTGAAGCCGCTTATGCATCAAAAAATAAGAATAAATTTATTATAATTCTAAAAAATATAATAAAAAAATGCCCAAATGCTAGAATTATAGTACTTAGTAGGTATAAATGGCAAAATGATTTCTTGAAACAAAATTTTGGCAATAAAATTAAAATTATAAAAAATCTTGTTGATGGAAAGTCACTTCTTTTACAATCAGATATTTTTGTTGGGTCTGGTGGTACAATGACTGCTGAATCTGCATTACTCGGTATACCTACAATTTCATATAGTGCAATACCAAATATAGTAGAAAATTTTCTTGCTAAGAAAAAATTATTAATTAAATCTACGAAACCTGAAATAATTGCAAAATCTACCGTCAGATTACTTAACCTATCAGATATTGAACGTAAAAAAATAAGAAATCGTGCTAAAAAAATCCAAAATTTAATGGAAGACCCCTATTCAAAGCTAATTTTGACTATAAAATCAACTGTAAAATAATCTTATAGGGGTCAAAAAACAATTTTGAATAGTAGCCCGGTAGTGTAGTGGCAAGCATAGGGGCCCTTGGAGCCTTTGACCTCGGTTCGAGTCCGAGCCGGGCTATTTTTTTAAAAATCTAATTTTGTTAATAATTTTGTTGCAACTACAAAAAATGATGATGCCAAAATAACTAATACAGTTATTTCCATAAAAACAAGTTCTGTAAAAACTCCAAAAATTCCTGCGCGAATTATGTCAACCAAGTAAGTTAGAGGATTAAGATAAAATGCAATTGCTAAAAGTTCAGGTGCACCATCAGCTGGATAAAAGGCTGTACTAACAAATGCAAAAAATAAGAAAACTGTGTTAATAATTACATTGAAACCTTCACTAGATTTTAATCTAGTAGAAATTATTGATGCTATTGAACCAAATAATATTGAACCAGCAACTGAACCAAAAATAATAATTGGTATTGTAAGAAAATTAAATTCAACTGATTTAAAAAAAACTGGGTATCCTACTACAGTAATTAAAGTTGCACTAACTAAACCAACAATTCCTATTGTGAAAATATTACTTAAAATATAGTCAGAACGTGTGAATGGACCAGATAGAATCTGTTCAAACATTCCATGTCTTCTGTCATTCCAAATTATTATTCCAGAAATTAATGTACTATTCATTATGTTAAACCCAATCATTCCAGTAGCCAAAAATGCCGGATAATCTAAATTCTTATTTCCAAATGGAACATTATCAATTAATGCTGTATATGCAAAACCTGCAATGAATATGTAAATTAATGGAAATATTACCTGCCAAATCAAAAATCCTGGATTAATAGAAATTGTTAAGTTTCTATTTACTAATCTAACTATTCGATGCATCTGAATCCTCTACTACCTTAAGAAAAATCTCTTCTAGACTAGTTGGCATCGCAGAAAGATCTTCAATTGGAATGTGATTTTCGTTTAAAATTTTCAAGACTTCTAACAATACTGATTCTGAATCACTTGAGTTAATTGTAATATTAGTACCTGAGTTGAATTCAATTTTACAGTTTTTAATTTCTGCGAGAATTTGCTCTAATTCGTTATGGACATGTAAAATGTGAATTTTTACTGTTTTTTGATGCCCCAAACTAGTTTGTAATTGTTCAGGAGAATCAATAGCCATTATTTTCCCCTTGTTAATGATAGCTATATTATCACACAAATATTCTGCTTCCGTCAAAACATGTGTAGTAAAAAAAATAGTTAATCCTGTTTTTACTTTATTTTTTAAAAAATCTAATAGCTTTCTACGTGCAGCAGGATCTAAACCTACTGTTGGTTCATCTAAAAATAACAAATCCATGTCATGCATGAATTCTCTTGCAACTTGGACACGCCTACGTTGACCAATTGATAAATCCTCATTTTTCTTGTTTTTAATTTCATTCAAATCAAAAGCATCTAAAAGTTCTTTTGCCCTTTTTTTTCGGTTTTTTTTATCAACATCCCACATCATTCCATATTTTTCAAGTGATTTTTCTACAGATAATGTAGGTTCATAACTAGGTTGCTGTAAAACAACCCCAATTCTTTTTCTTATTTCAAGCGGATTTTTTATAGCATCAATTCCTAAAATTGAAATTTTTCCATTTGATGGTTGGATCGCTGTTGTAAGTAATTTAATAACAGTTGATTTTCCCGCACCGTTTGGACCTAAAAAACCGAAAACCTGACCTGAATCAACTGACAGATCAATTTTATCAACTGCTTTTACAGATCCATATGATTTCGATAAAGATTCAACGATTATGCACGACATGGAAAAATTTCCAACTTCCCTTTAATGTAGCTAATGATAATTTTATTAATAATCCAATTATTAATAATTTGAATTGTCTGAATTTGAAACAATGCTAAATAAATTATTAGAACAAAGACCTGATCTTTCAAAGAAAGAAATTGAAGATAGAATTCAGCAGAAAAAAGACAAAATTGGTGCTGGATATCTAACAGATCAAGGTGCACTACATTTAGTTGCATCAGATCTTGAATTAGCACTTTCAGAACCAATTAAGACTGAAATGAGTCTAAGGGATCTTTATGTTGGGGCTAAAGAAATCACGTTAGAAACCAGAGTACTTAATTTTTCACCCTCAAAACAATTCACTCGTAAGGACGGCACTCCATTCTTTCTAAGAACTATGACTGTGTATGACGGAGAAAAGACTGCAAGCGTTAAACTATGGGATGAAAAAGCAAACATGGAAAGTCTAAAAACTCTGAAACCAGGTGATCTAATTAAAATCATTAAGGCATATGTAAAGTCAGATCTAAATGGAAGCCCAACAATTAATGTTGGATCTGGTTCTTCTATTGAATCAACAAATGGAGAAAGTGAGATACCATCAATTGATTCTATTACTGTAAATGTAGATTCTACAAAAGAAAATCAAACAGATTTGGTCGTATCTGGAAATATTACTGGTTCTATATCAACACTAAACTTTACAAATTCAAAAGGACAGCCTGGAACGGGATTAAGATTTAGCATGAAAGGTAATGGAACTACAATGAGAGTTGTTCTTTGGGGAAAAGACGAATCAATTTTACCAAAAGTGATTCCTACTGATTCTAAGATAAGATTGCTTGGTGTAAAAACAAAAGCTGGAAATCAAGGTCTTGAAATTCATGGTAATGATTCAACGATTGTTGAAATTGATGGAGAAAAAGAGATAAAGCCAATTATTGCTCGCATACTTTCAATTTCAGAAAATCAGATAGGAAAAAAACTGGTAATAGTAATTGACAAATCCAAGAAAATTCACAAACTAAATGACTCTTCAAAAAATCTGGAACCATTTAATGAAAATGATGTAATAGAGTGTATGCCATCAAAAATTTTTGGTGATCTAGTAACACTTGATGATAATTCGTTTGTTAGAAAAATTGAAGATGATTCATTACCAAATTTTTCTGATTATCGTACAAAAATTTCTCAAATTATAGAGGGTAATGATTACTGTATAGAGGGAATTGTTCTAAAGGAGCCAGAAAGAAGAGAGGTTCAAACAAAATCCGGTGAATCGATTTCTCTTTCACAAGTTTTTGTTGGAGATGATAGTGCGGAAATTTGGTTGAAAGGATGGAGAGAACAGGCTAATTTAATTGATAAATGTACTTTGGGTGAACGATTCTCTGTAACTGGAATTAATGCGAAATCTGGTTTAGAAGGTAAGATTGAATTATTTTTAACAACATTTTCAAAAATCAAGCAAAAAAATTAAGAGTCCCAAAATCCTCTCGTCATCACATATTGTCTTTCAGCCTCATAGATCTGTTTATACATAATTTCTTCATCAGTCATATTTCGTAAAATTCTAGCACCTGTATCTGCACCAACACCATATCCTGACAAAACAATTAGTGCAACTTTACCAAAAGTCTCAATTAGTGATGCAACTTTCCATGCTCTATTAAATTTATGATTTTCTTCCGGCGTGAGTTTTTTTCTTCTGTGTTTTTTCTGAATTATCTTAACTAAATCATAATCTGAATAAAATGTTGCTGTAATTTGTCTACCTTTACAATATTTACAGACTAGATTCTCCTTCACTTCATTAGTTAATACAAGACGCTGCCATTTTCCACATCTAGCACAAATCAATCTATGTTTAGTTTTTAAAAGACGTTTTTTTACTAAATCAAGTATTCCTTTATCGACACTAGCAGGAGAAGAATAGTATTTTGTAGTATGATCTAATAATGGTTCAGCCAGTTTGGAAAATTTAGTAACATTATTCCATTTAGTTATGATTTCATTATTTCTTATTTGCGTTAAAATCCTCCCAGCACCACCAAGATCAAATTTATCATGAAATAGCTCTCGTAATGCTTCTTTTACTACAGGAGTATTCTGATATCTCTCATACAGAAAATGGCCAGATTTTCGATCATAAACTCCACCACGACCAACCATTCCAAATTTTTTTGCTACACACCACGTCCTCCAATTAACATTATGTGTTCCAATTAGTGAAGCAGAAACAATATCAAAGATATCAAATTTTTCATTTAATGTTTCATGAAAAAGTTTTTCATGAATTCTTGCATTAGATGTTAAAACAATTCTATATGCATCTGATCTTGATTCAACAATAAAACCCAATCTAGATGATAACAAAGATGATAATATTGTTGCTAAAGTTGAATTGATTTTTGTGCCAAAGCATGAATGAATAACAACTATACCTTCAGTTCGTATTGATTCAACAACAATAGTTCTTTGGTCAGGAATTGGAATGTTTAGTTCTGAAATTGTCTTATTGTGTACTGATAACAATCCATTTTTTGCTTTATTTCTTAATTCACCGACTTTCTGTGCAGTTAGATAATCGACTGGTATATTTTCACCTTCCCAATAAGGAACTTTTTTTCCACCTTTACTTATTGGTTCAACATTAACCTGTAAAGATTTTTCATCAATGTTTAAAATTCTCCATTGCATTCCACGAAGAACAAAAATATTTCCGTCTTCACCAAAATCTCCTACGAATCTTTGATCTAGTGTACCAATGATTTTTTTACCAACTGAATCAAAAACTTTGAATTTCAAAATATCTGGTATAGTGGAAAGATTTTCAAAATAATATCGAAATGAGTTTGATTTCTTACGAAATAACATCTTATTTTTATCATAAAATAAAATATAGATAGAGTCTAAGATTTCTAAAATGTTAGAAAGATCTTCCAGTTTTAAATTTCTAAATGGATACGCCTGTTTAATGATTTTATATGCTAAATCAACAGTAACTTCACCTAATTGCATGGTTAATCCTACTAGATGATGTGCTAAAACATCAAAGGAGTTATCATGGATTTTTTGTTCTTCAATTGATCTATTTTTAATTCTGGCCAAGATCGCATGTGTTTCAAACTCATCATCAGCAATATTTGTAATAATTAACCCAGAAGCTGATGAATTGTTGGAATGTTTACTTCGACCAATTCTCTGCATGAGTTTTGAAACTTGTCTTGGTGATCCATAGTGAATTACTAACTCCACTGAACCAATATCCAATCCTAATTCAAGGGACGATGTACAAACAACAATTCCACTTCTTCCAGTTCTTAGTATACCTTCAGTTTCTTCCCTAACTTGTCTTGATAAAGAACCATGGTGTAATTCAATATTCATTGAGGTTTTTTCCCTCATAATTGATGCTAAAAATTCTGATTCACCACGAGTATTAGTAAATAATAAGATCGGTGTTTGAAGTTTTAATTTTGTAACATGTTCGATGATCGAGTCTGCAACCTCAGAAATTGACCCGTCAACATACTTTATCTCAACATCATATTTTCTTATTGATTCATCTTCAATGATCTTACATGGTTTTGCGGTACCAACAAGAAAATGTGATGCATCATCAATATTTCCTATTGTTGCAGATAATCCTATCCGAACTATTCTTTTGTTGGAATTATACTGTAGTCTTTCCATACTTAATGAAAGCTGTGACCCTCTCTCATTTGCTAGAAGTTCATGAATCTCATCTATGACAAGCCATTCTAGTTCAGAAAGAGCTGATAACATTTTTTCCTGTGTAAGTAAAATTACTAGAGTTTCAGGTGTTGTAATTAATACATCAGGTGGTGCGTTTGAAATTTTTTTTCGAGTTGACTGTGGTGTGTCACCATGTCTAATCTCAATTTCCAGCTCATCCTTATGCGCATAGTCAGTAATTCTTCTAAAAACATCTCTGTTTAACGCTCGTAGTGGTGTTACGTAAAGTGCCTTTATCTTTCCTTTTTGTTTAGTTTTATTCAGATGTGAAAAAATAGGAATCACAGAACATTCTGTCTTACCAGAACCAGTTGGTGCAGTAACTATACAATCTTCCTTTGAAAATATGTACGGTACAGCATTTTTCTGAATTTCAGTAAGTTTACTAAAACCAAGTAATTCGAACTTCTTACTTAGATTAGAATCAATCTGCAGATCTTTCTTCAAGTTTTGTTCTTGCTCGCTCATAAACCATCACACCAACAAGTCCAATAGCAAATAAAATTACTACTATTGTTGGAATCGAATCAAAAATGCCAGACATTGAAAATCTAATGTACTTAGACATTAAATAGTTTATTTTAACATAATACCAGTAGAGTCTATTGAATAGGTAAACTTTTTTGTTGTAAGAAAAGATGGGAAAACTTCACCCTCATACATCATACCACTTTTTCTCAATTTAATTTTTAAATGAATAAAGTGATTAATTGAATTAAATAAATTTTCTACCACATGATCGTCTATTTGTCTAATTTGATTTGTTATAATTATTGGAATTCTTTTTTCAATGACGAGAAAAGAAAGATCATGCATATATTTCATAAATAAATTATGTTTTTGAATAGAGTTTTCTTTTTTACCGTATTCAAATGAAAATAAATCAGTAATATTATCAATTACTATCAATGATAAATTATCAAAATTACGTATTTTTGAAATTGAGTTAATTTGTTCTGAAATATTTCTTGCTCGACCAATTTTCAAATGTTCTAGAATTTCTGGTTTTAAATTTCTGGATTTTATTATTTCACTAACCCTTTCTGGTCTAAATTCTCCCGTTGTATCATAAAATAAAACAGTACCAGACTCTAAGAAATTCAATATTATATCAATCAAAAAATGTGTTTTTCCTGTTCCATTTGGACCAAAAATTTCTATGATAATATTTTTTTTTATTTGATCATTCAAAAGTTCATCTAAAATGTTTAGTTTTGTATTTTCCATTGATTATTAAATTCTAAAAAAGGATTAAAATGTGTCAGACGCTGATCGGGAATGCTTTTATTATAGAAAAAAATGATGGTTGACAGTGATTAATTAGTGTCGCAAACAACTACAAAAAGACCTCTTTCTGTACTACAAAAAAGTCTCAACAAATCAGTCATTGTAAGATTAAAAAATGAAGTTGAGTATAAGGGGAAAATAGACAGTGTTGACTCTTACATGAATTTGATTATGACCGATGCTGAAGAATTGCATGATGGTAAAATTGTTGGTAAATATGGTAGAATTATACTCAGGGGCAATAACGTTATCTTCATAAAACTAATTAACGAAATCTAGTTTTACAATTACCATGACACGAAGTTATCTATTTACTTCTGAATCTGTTACAGAGGGACACCCAGACAAAGTTTGTGATCAGATTTCTGATGCAATTTTGGACGAATTTTTAAAACAAGACCCAAATTCCCGTGTAGCGGTTGAGACTATGACAACTACAAATTTTGTTGGTGTATCCGGTGAAGTAACTTCAACAGGTAGTTTTGATGTTGAAAAAATAGTTAGAGAAACAATAGCAGAAATAGGTTATGATGATCCTACATTGAAATTTGATGCAAAATCATGTGAAGTTTTGATAAAATTGCACTCACAGAGTCCAGATATTTCACAAGGAGTTACAGCGTCTGAACAAAAAGAACAGGGTGCAGGTGACCAAGGTCTAATGTTTGGATATGCAACAAATGAAACTGATGAATTAATGCCCTTACCAATTTCATTGGCTCATAAATTAACAAAAAAACTTTCTGAAGTTAGAAAGACAAAAGAATTACCTTGGGTTAGACCAGACGGAAAATCTCAGGTTTCTGTTACATATGTTGATAACAAGCCTCAAAATGTTCAAACTATTGTTGTCTCAACACAACATGCCCCTGATATTTCAAATGATGAAATCAAGAAGCAGATAACTGATAAAGTGATTAAACCTGTTTGTGGAAAATGGTGGAATGATGATATTGCTATTCACGTAAATCCTACTGGCAAATTTGAAATTGGTGGTCCTCATGGTGATGCAGGACTTACTGGTAGAAAAATAATTGTTGATTCGTATGGTGGAATGGGCAGACATGGTGGTGGTGCATTTTCTGGAAAAGATCCTTCTAAGGTTGACAGATCAGCATGTTACATGTCTAGATATGTAGCAAAAAATATTGTAGCAGCAGGACTTGCTGACAGATGTGAAGTTCAAGTAGCATATGCAATTGGTGTTGCAGAACCAGTATCATTAATGGTTAATACTTTTGACACAGGAAAAATTCCTGAAAATAGAATTGAAGAGTTAGTTGAAGAACATTTTGACATGAAACCAGCGGCTATTATTGAACAACTTAATTTGAAAAAACCAATATTCAAAAAAACTGCATCATATGGACATTTTGGAAGAAATGAGCCTGATTTTCATTGGGAAAAAACTGACAAGGCTGATGCACTAAAAAAATCTGCTGAACTAATTGCAACACTAAATTAGTTTAGAAACTCATCAATTTTTTGAAATTTTATACTAGTAAGATTTTTTAATTTTTTATGATTTCCTATATAATTACCAACAAGCAAGTTTAGATCTTCTACTCCATATTCATTTTTAGATTCTGTTAATGCCGTAACAAATGCCTGTTCTAATTTCATTTTTTTGAATTTTTACATTTTTTTTCTTATTGAAAAGATTAACATATCTTTCAAAAGTTATTGGTTCTGGACCGACTAAATCTAAAATCTTTTTTGAAAGTTTTTTTGTTAAGCAAGCAAATAAGATGGTTTTACAAACATCATCAATTGAAATTGGTTGTAGTTTATATTTCCCAGAACCAGGTATAATGATTTTGCCTCTTTTAATTTGTCTCTGAAGTTTTTTTGTTAGTAGGTCATTTTTACCAATAACGTATGATGCACGAAAAATAGTATAATCTAATCCTGATTCTATAATTTTTCTCTCAGCATTATATTTTGAAATAAAGTAATCTGATTTTGAATTTTTTGAAGTACCGAGACCACTAATGTAAATAAATTTTTTTATTTTTGAACGCTTAGATAATGCTATTATTTTTTTTGTTATTCCAATATTGACATCATTCAAATCAGAATTATTTTCTTGTTGACCCAATCCAATTAAATTAACCAATGCAGTGCAATCCAAAAGCTTAGAATTTTTATTTGTTAAAAAATAGGATGTAGATCGCTTAGTTTCATATTTTAGTGGTTTGTATTTTTTACGTGATACACTGATAAACTTAATTTTATGCTGGTTTAGAAATTGTCGAAAATTTTTACCTATGAATCCATTAGCGCCAGTAATAACAATTTTTGTTTCGGATAATTTATTCGTCATGCTACCTGTAAACTTTAATTTTAAACATATTCAAATCTATTCTGTATGCATCCAGTAGATGTTAATCAATCGCACCAGATTTTAGGGGTAAAAAAAAATTCTACGATAAAAGAAATAAAACAAGCATATCGAGCATTATCACTACAATATCATCCAGATAAGAATGAAGAACACAAAAATGGTCAAAAATTCAAAGAAATTTCTCAGGCATATCAAATTCTAAAGGCTAATCACAAAATAAAAATCAAAAATGAGGAAAAAAATGCTGAAAAGGCTCATGCTGATTTCTGGAAGCAGCAAGGAGAAAAAATGGGAGATGATATGAGATTTAGTTATGAAAAATTTGCTAATATGAGAAATAACTTTGGTATCAATTTTGATCAAAATTATACAACTAATCGAGAAAAACCGGTATCACAACGTTCAACACATTACATACTTTATGGTGGGTTGAGTTTAGTTGCAATATGGATTATTCTAACTGAAATTTTCAAATAAACAGAAAAAAGTTATTACGATAAAAAATTCATTTGGATTGTGGATTTAACAGAAAAGCCTAAGGGAAAACTAAGGACTGGATTTACAACAGGTACATGTGCAACGGCTGCATCAAAGGCAGCAATCTTAGCAATTATTGAACAAAAAAAGATTGAGTCAATTAATGTATTATTACCAAAAAGAGATAAAATAGAAATCAAGATAAAATGTTGTGACTTTCAAAAAGAAAATGCAAGATGTACTGTAATTAAGGATGGTGGAGATGATCCAGATGTAACACATGGTGCAGAGATTATTGTTGATTTAGAATTAACGTCTAAAACAAATATTATTGAAATAGATGGTGGAGACGGTGTTGGTCGTGTTACTAAACCTGGTTTAGGTTTAGAAATTGGTGAAGCAGCAATTAATCCTATCCCAAAGAAAATGATAATTGAAAATATTATTGAAATTGCTGAATCAATTCTTAAAAAAAATGGAATAAAACTTGTGATATCAGTACCTAAAGGAAAAGAAATAGCATTAAAAACAGATAATCCAAGACTTGGAATCATGGGTGGAATTTCAATTTTAGGAACGAGTGGAATTGTTATTCCTTATTCTACGGCATCTTTCGCTGCTGCAATAAGACAACAGATTGATGTTGTACGATCTATGAGTAGTGATGAAGTTGTTTTAACAACTGGTGGTCGTAGTGAAGATTTTGCAAGAAAAATTATTGAATTACCAGATCATTCATTTATTCAAATGGGAGATTTTTCAGGATACACTATTTCACAGTGCGCAAAGAAAGGAATCGTTAAAGCATATGTTGCTGGATTTATTGGAAAATTTGCCAAAATGGCAACTGGTGTTAAACAAACCCATGTTAAAGGTTCCAAAGTAAACATGGATTTTCTTGCCGATTTAGCAAAAAAATGTGGAGCCGATGAAAAAATAATTCAAGAGATAAAGAAAGCAAATACGGCAAGAAACGTACAAGAAATTGTTCAAAAATCTAATCTTGATGGGTTTTTTGAACAGGTTTGCATAGAAGTATCAAATCAGATGAAAAATCATTCTGAAAATAATGTTCCAATAGAAGTGATTTTATTCGATTTTGATGGAAATGTCCTTTCACGGCATCCTAAGCAGTAAGAGATTTTATTAAACTATCAAAAATCCATTCTATGGAAAAAGTAGCAATTCTCGCTATTACAAAAAATGGAATTAAAATGGGATTATCATTGAAAAATTTATTTCCAGATTGGAAGGTTTTTGCTCCATCAAAATTTTCTGATAACAACGAAGTAATTGAATGGTATAATGATTCAACTTCAATAAAAATTGTAGATTTATTCAAATCAAATAATGCATTGATATGTCTATTTTCTCTTGGTGCAGTGATTAGATTAATTGCACCACACATAAAGGATAAAAAAACGGATCCTGCTGTAATTGTTATTGATGATAAAGCCCAATTTGTAATCAGTGTGTTATCTGGGCACTTGGGCGGTGCAAATGAACTATCAAATGATATTGCACAAAAAATTAATGCGGTCCCTGTAATTACAACTGCAGCTGATGTCAACAAAACTATTGCAGTTGATTTAGTTGGAAAGGAATTTGGGTGGAGAATAGATGATGATGACACAGTAACTAAAGTGAGTGCATTTATGGTAAACAAAGAAAAGATTGGAGTATTTCAGAATGTAGGTAATAGAGATTGGTGGAAAAAAGAATTTCCAAGAAATGTTTTCAAATATGATAGTTTTGACGAATTAAAAAATTCACAATCAAAAGGATTTCTAATAATTTCAGATCAAGTTTTTGATGACAAGATTTTAGAAAATACAGTTGTTTACAGACCACAAACGTTAGTAGTTGGTGTGGGATTACATTGGGATACATCAAAAGAAACTATCAAAAGTGGTCTTGAAACAAGTCTTCAAAAGTTTAATCTTAGTTACAAATCTATAGCTAGGTTTGTATCTATTAAGAAAGAAAAGGATATTGTAGGCTTGATTGAGTTGGGAAAAGAAATGAATATTCCGGTTGAATATATTGATAGAGAAGAACTGTCTACTATTGATACACCTAATCCTTCCAAAACTGTTCAAACGTTTGAAGGTACACCAAGTGTCTCAGAAGCTGCAGCAATAAAATCATCACAAGGAGAATTAGTTGTTGAGAAACAGAAATTTCCACCAAATTTAACCATAGCAATAGCAAGGATACAAAATTGAAACGTGGATTAATGCTAATTGATAGAGGTAGTAGAGAACGAGAAGCCGAAGAGGAACTAGAAATAATTTGTAAAAAAGTTAAAGAAAAAGGAAATTATGACTTTACAGAGTTTTGCTTTCTTGAGGTAGTACCACCGTTTATTGAAGATGGAATGGATAAATGTTTGAAAAAAGATGTTGATGAGATGACAATTGTACCATATTTTCTATATCCTGGAAAAAAAGTAAAGATTGCAGTTGCTGATGCAATGAAATACCAAAAAGATACAAAAATAAAATTTCTTGTTTCAAAACCAATGACTATGCATAAAACTATGATAGAATTAGTTGATAATAGAATCAATACATCATTACAAGAAAATCAAATTTCATTAGCAAAAGACAAGATCGATGTATTGATAATTGGTCATGGAAGTATGGATCCTAACGCACAAATTTCATTGAATTATGTTGTTGATGGTTTAAAAAATGCATATAGAAATGTTGATAGATGTTATTTAGAAATTGAAGAACCAAATATTGAACAAGGAATAACTGCCTGCCAAAAAAATAACCCAGATGTGTTAGTAATAGTGTTTTATTTTCTTCATGAAGGTGCGCATGTTAAAACGGATATCAATAATGATCTTAAACCTGCTTTGGAAAAAGCAAATTTGAAAAAAGTTTGTATTACAAAACACTTAGGTGTTGATGAAAAAATGATTGATCTAATTATTGAAAGAGCGAAGGAAGTAGAAGATGCAAACTAGAAAGGGTCAATCAATAGAAGATGAAAGTATGAGGATCATTGAGAATGAGATTGGTACTCATCCATATAATGAACAGGAATGGCCAATAGTTAGACGTGTGATACATTCTACAGCTGATTTTGATTTTGCAAGAGATAACAAAATAATTTTTCATAAAGATGCTGTAAGAAGTGGTTTAGCTGGACTAAAGAATGGATGTAGTGTTATTGTAGATGTAAATGGGATAATTGGATTGATGAACAAACAAAATCCCAAAGATTTTGGAAATAACGTGATTTGTAATATTTCAGAGCCATCTTTGATGGAAGAGGCAAAAAAACAAGGGAAAACAAGAGCAGAAATGTCAATGCGTGTGGCAAAAGAAGACATGAATGGTGGAATAGTAATCATAGGAAATGCTCCTACTGCATTACTTGAAGTGATGAAAATGATAAGAGAAGGAATAACAAAACCAGCACTTGTGATTGGAATTCCTGTAGGCTTTGTTTCTGCTGTTGAATCAAAAGAGGAACTAGCGCAAATGGATATTCCATTTATTACAAATCAAGGTCGTAAGGGTGGAAGTCCATGTGCCTCAGCAATTGTAAACGCACTTTACAAATTACTTAGACAAGAATAACAAAATTATATTCCAGAATTTTTAATTATACTTGATGCAAACTTTGCGCTATCAAAATAAAGATGACAGTAAGATGCGACTACATTATATTCTGAAATACCATCTTTATTTGAAGAAATTCCCTCACCAATATTAAGATCATAAAGAAACTTTGCATCTTTTGGAATGTTAGTTATTCTTGAATAATGAAATTCATGTGCATGGAAATTTCTTGGAGAAGAGATTAAACAGTTAGAAGTAATTCTGCCATCAGTATAATTTAGTGTCATTTTTCTGGTCATCTCAGTCTCAGCATCAAACAAACCTACCATCTTGTATTTCTGATTCTGATTCTTGATTGATTTTGTCAGATACATCAATCCACCACATTCAGCATAAATTGGAGTTCCATTTTCTGCAGCCTGCTTAATAGATTTCTTCATTGTATTATTTTGACTTAATTTTTTACCTAAAATTTCTGGAAATCCACCACCGATATAGATACAATCACAATTAGGAATTTTTTTATCAGATAACGGACTAAAGAACTTGATTTTTGCACCTTCACGTCGTAATGCTTCAATATTATTATGATAATAGAAATTAAAAGAACTGTCTAGTGCTACAGCAATAGAAGTTTTTACTTTCTTGAATTTCTGCGGCTTAATTTTTGGTAAATGTTCTACATTCTTACAAATTTTAACAATCTTTTCAAAATCTAAGTAATCTGCTATCTCTTTTGAAACCTGTTTGATTTTTTTCTGAAGTTGTTTCTGCTCTGTTACTGGAATTAATCCAAGGTGCCTTGATTCTAGTGTATTATTTGAAATTTTAGGGATTGAGCCTATTATTGGTATGTTCAGGTTTTCTAATGCATGTCGACATAATGTATCATGTTTCTTGCTTCCAATCTTGTTTAGTATTATGCCTGAAATTCTAGATTTTTTATGAAATTTCGTAAATCCTAAGGCAGTTGCAGCAATTGATCTAGATGTTTTGCTTGCATCAAGAATTAAAATTACAGGGGCCTGCAATAATGTCGCTACGTGATGAGTGCTTGCATAATTTGTTTTTCCACCAAATCCATCATAATATCCCATAACACCCTCTATAATTGAAATATCAGAGCTGGAGCTTTTAACAAAAGTCTTTACAAGTTCATTTTTACCCATCAACCAAACATCTAGATTTTTTGTTTCGTTATTTGATATAGAACTGAGATAACTTGGATCAATATAGTCAGGTCCGACTTTGAATGGTTGTATTGTGTAACCCATTTTTTTTAAACCATAAATTATTGCACTTGTGATAGATGTTTTACCAACACCACTTGTCGATCCACTAATTACTAATCTTGGTATTATCAATTCAATTACTTGATTAGTTTTTTATTTAAATTGATTCAATTATGTTCTCACAATCATTTTAGTATGTGAAATGTGAGTTCTAATCATGTCTGAAAATGGACTTGTAATTGTATATACAGGAGGTGGAAAAGGAAAAACAACTGCTGCTCTTGGAATGGCATTAAGAGCTGTTGGACATAGCAAAAAAGTTTGGATGGTCCAATTCATTAAAGGATCGTGGCATTACGGTGAAATTAATTCGTCTAAAAGACTTGGACCAGAATTTGAGTTAAGTCCTGCAGGAAAAGGCTTTGTTGGGATAATAGATGACAAACTTCCACGTGAGGAGCATAAAAAAAACGCTGAGGAAGTATTAAAAATTTGCAAAGAAAATATACTTTCTGATAAATTCGATATTGTAATTTTAGATGAAGTAAACTATGCCATTAATTTGAACCTAATCAATGTGAATGATGTTATAGACTTGATCAAAATAAAACCAAAAAGACTTGATTTAGTTTTAACTGGTAATCACGCAAAAAATGAAATAATAGAACTTGCAGATTTGGTTACTGAAATGAAAGAAATTAAACATCCGTACAAATCTGGAATTAAGGCTAAAAAAGGAATAGATTTCTAACCATCAACATTAAATTACCTAGAATTGTTTTGACATCAAATGTCAACTAAAACTCAAGAATTACCAGAAGTAGGCGAAATTGTAATTGGTACTATTTCAAAAATTGGTGATCATGGTGCGTATGCAACTTTGGATGAATACGATGGAATACAAGGTTTTCTTCACATTTCAGAAATTGCCCCGGGTTGGGTAAGAAACGTTACAAGATTTGTAAAAAAAGGAGATAAGAAAGTGCTTTTAGTTAAAAGAATTAACAAGGAAAGATCAGATGTCGATCTTTCATTAAAACAAATTTCTAAAGATCAAAGAAAAAAGAAACTCCAAGATGTTAAAAGATTTGAAAAAGAAAAAGGAATTCTTAAAAACATTCAAGAAAAAGCCGACTTAACAAATAAGCAATTAGAAAAACTTGAGGACCAATTACTGTCAAAATATAATTCAGTTTATGATGCAGTTGTTGATATTGCTACGAATAATATTTCTGTTTTAGATGATCTGAAATTAGAAAAGAATGTTTTACCAACAATTGAAGAAATTAGCTCTAAAATTCAGGTACCATCAGTTGAGATCAGGGGAATATTGGAATTGTCAAATAATAAATCTGATGGTGTAGAAATATTAAGAAAAATTCTTCTTGATATTCTGAAAAAGAATAAAGAAAACAATGTGAATATTTCATATTTAGGTGCACCAAAATATAGAATTACTGTTAATTCATCTGATTTTAAAACTGCAGAAAAAACTTTGAAACCAGTTTTAGAGGAAATAGAAAAATATGTTAATAAAACTGGTGGTATTTTCCAATTTGAAAGAGAAGAATCGAAAAAAACTGGTGAAGGTTAATTGCACTTTCAATTACGAAAATGTTTAGAATGTAAAATATATACACTAAAATCTACATGCCCAAAATGTAATGAAAAAACAAACTCTGTTCATCCTGCAAAATTTTCTCCAGATGATAAATATTTAAAATATAGAATTCTTGAAAAAAACGATTCTTCTTAATTTAATTTCTTGTAGTCTTTATTAATTTCATAAATCAGAATAGTTGTAATTGGACCTTTGTCTATTCTATCAATTGATGGTGATGCATATACTAATTTGAATGGACCATCACCGTTAGTAGGATATTTTATTTCTGGAACATATACTGGTACTAGACCATTTTGGTAAGAATCATAGATTCTATCATTACTAGGATCAGCATATCCTGCAATTGTAAATGGAATCATTTTTCCAAGCATTGTATCCCAAAATGCATTTTTTGGTGTGTGCCCATCTATCTCAACAAACTGAGCCTGATCTACTCCACCAATTTTCATAAACCAAACTTTTTTGCTTTCATCACCACCTCCTTCTAGAATATAATATGGTGGAAGATTTGGTCCAGTTAATTTCATTCCTGCTAGAAAAATCAAGACATAATCTGCACCAACTCCTGCTTCTTCATTACGTATTTGAGTCTCAAGTTTTTCTAATTGCTCGTTTGTTAATCCAATCTTTTCCTCATCCGATAACATAGATGGCATTTTCATAGTTCCATCAATCATTTTGCCAGGATGAGATTTACTAAGTTGTATCCATGCAGCATCCTCATTTTTAAAAAATATGTAACCAATTTTCTCTATTTGGTGATCAACTAATGTTGCATTATCTGCTAAAGAAATTCTATCACCAATTGTAGTAATCCAATATCCATAATCCCACCAAGAAAAAACTACTGAATCAGAGGGTGTATTAGATTTCATCCAATTTAGTGCATGTGGCCAATCTCCGTGTACAACATTATAACTACTACCTCCATTGAGTATGGTAGCTGGATATTTTGCATAGTCAACCCAATTCGTATCTTGAGGTAAAACCAAAGGAATTGTTAACAAACAAATTATTACAAAAATACTAGAGATTTTAATTAAAGATTTCACTGAATTATTTCTGGCATTATTTTGTGTGTTATTGAATAAATGTTTAATTAAAATCGACAGACCAATGGATGATAAAATTATTACACTTATCGATGCAAATAGTTCTAATCTGATAAATGCCGAACTGGC
>CACLNC010000005.1 GCA_902608175.1 uncultured marine group I thaumarchaeote
ATAACAGAGATGTGGTGTTTTGGTGTGATATAATGATCCTAGAACACAGTTGAAATGTTCTGGAACGTTCTGGTATAGAGGGTGATACCCCCGTAAGCGAAGTGGTATAGGATCAGTTCATTACCCGAGTAGGTGTCCTTGGCAGTGGGCACTGAAAATAGGTGAAAGTAGTATCTTAGGCTAAATATATCTCAAGACCGATAGTGGACTAGTACCGTGAGGGAAAACTGAAAAGAACCCCGGAAGGGGTCTGAAAAGCGCATGAAATCTACTGGTTACAGACGTGCATGGCATGGAAGGTGATTTTTCTATACCGGAGGTTCTAGCAATAGAGCTAAAAGTGTAGAGTCCAAATCATCAGTGTCATGCGTTCCGTCTCGAAACACGGGCCAGGGAGCTTATTGTTATGGCAAGCCTAAACCTGTCAGGGTGGAGGCGAAGGGAAACCGAGTTCTCGCAGCATCTTTTGATGTGAGGAGAAGCGTGTGAAAGTGCGTTGAGTCATAGCAGTAAGGCTAGAAGCCAGTCGATCTATTCCTGAGCAAGGTGAAGGCGGGCGAAAGCCCGTTGGAGGCCTGAAGCAATTCTGACGTGCAAATCGTTTGTGTGACTTGGGAATAGGGGTCAAAAACCAATCTAGACTGGCGATCGCTAGTTCCAACCGAAGCGTCTCGTAGGGCGTGCTTTGTGGAGGTGGCATTTCCTGTAGAGCACTGATAAGGCGGTATGGGGAAGAAATTCCTCGCCGCCCATTCAAACTCCGAAGGGATATGCATCGTAGAAGCAAGGACACGGGTTCGTGTGACGTAAGGTTCACGACCGAAAGGGGTTTAACCCAAACTGAAGTTAAGGTCCCTAAATTTTTACTAAGTGTCAAGCAAAAGGGCGTGTTCACGCCAAGACAGCAGGGAGGTAAGCTCAGAAGCAGCTATCCTTTAAAAAGTGTGTAACAACTTACCTGCCGAGTGGGAATGCCCCAAAAACGGACGGGGCTAAAGTAAAGTACCGATACTTTGGATATTTATAAAATTTGTAAATCATGGTAGGTTGGCGTAGTGATTGGGTCGAAGCAGGGCGGTGACGTCCTGTGGACCGATTTCTATTGCAGATCCTGGTGGCAGTAACAGCATAGTAGAGTGAGAAACTCTACCACCGCAAGCGCAAGGGTTTCCAGGCAATGCGTTATCAGCCTGGAGTTAGTCGATCCTAAGAATAACCTCAACAGAGTTATTCGAATGGGAAACTGGTTAATATTCCAGTACCTTGTAAGCTGCGTTATTATCTATATGGACCTCTTTCGGATAGGGGATGTAAAACCGTCGTTTTATCTAACTGTTCAAAAGTTGGGGAGTGTCGTAATGACGAGAACCAATTTGAGGCAGGAATGGCTTCGCGTTAGCAAAGTTTTCCTGAATCCAAGAGACCATGAAAATCTGTATAGGGAGTAGCTTGCAATGTTCGTACCGAGATCCGACACAGGTGCGCTGGCTTAGAAAGCTAAGGTGCTACGGGTATACCGTATGGTGAGGGAATTCGGCAAATTAGTCCTGTAGCTTCGGTATAAGGGATGCCTGCTGTCCTAATGAGGAATTGGGGTAGCAGGTTGCAATGACAAGGGGGTTTCGACTGTTTAATAAAAACACAGGCGAGTGCTAGTCCGAAAGGATTTGTATACTCGCTGAATCCTGGCCGGTGCGGGTACCTAAAACTTGGGTTCAACCGAGCTAAGGGCCCGTTAACGCCGGGAGTAACTCTGACTCTCTTAAGGTAGCCAAATGCCTTGTCGGGTAAGTTCCGACGCGCATGAATGGAACAACGAGAGCCCCACTGTCCCCACCTACAACCCGGTGAAGCCACATAAGGTGGACGAACAGTCCATCATCTTCCATCGGGGAGAGAAGACCCCGTGGAGTTTTACTGCAGCTTGTGCTTGTAATATAGTAAAGATTACATAGTGTATTTGGTAGCCATGCCTGATTTTCTTTGGGAAATCAGTGAAGCGCCGATGTAACACCAAATTATTTTTACGGTATCACTTACCCGGTGCAGACCGGGGACACGTGCAGGTGGGCAGTTCGGCTGGGGCGGCACCCCTTCGAAAAAATATCGAAGGGGCCCAAAGTTCAGTTCAAACGGGTCAGAAATCCGTTTAAGAGGGCAAAGCCAAAAACTGGACTGACTGGATTTCCAAACGCACGGAATTCAGAGACGAAAGTCGGGCTTAGCGATCCTTCGTGTGCCCACTATTGGGGCCCGAAGGTGACAGAAAAATTACCCCAGGGATAACAGGCTCGTCGCGGGCGAGAGCTCCTATCGACCCCGCGGTTTGGTACCTCGATGTCGGCTTTTCCTATCCTGGTCCTGCAGCAGGGGCCAAGGGTGAGGCTGCTCGCCTATTAAAAGGGAACATGAGCTGGGTTTAGACCGTCGTGAGACAGGTCGGTCTCTGCCTGATGGAAGTGTCGTTGTGTGAGGGGAAGTTGCTCTCAGTACGAGAGGAACAGAGCAGCGTGGCCACTGGTCTACCGGTTGTCCGACAGGGCAGGCCGGGCAGCTAAGCCGTTTAGTTTAAGTGCTGAAAGCATCTAAGCACGAAGCCTATCCCGAAACAACACAACGTTTCATTAGATGAAGGTTCGCAGCAGAAGACTGCGTTGATAGAATGGATGTATAAATCGCAAGCTACGGCGAGCGGTGAGCATGCCATTACTAATAGACCAACACACCAGTTCAGTCACTTACATAGAGACTATGCATGACAAATCATTTTTAATTCTCTTTAGTGGACACTATGCACGACTATTCAAAACAATAATAAAAAATATTTCTAGTTATTATTTGAAATAAATTTAGCATTAACAGGTTCTATTTTTTCTGGTACAGCACGATGAATTTTTACCATCATGAAAGACAATTCTTTAGCAAATCCCACTTCTGGGTTTTTCCAATGGTATGTATTTGCAATATTCAAATATTCTTTATTTTTGCCTTCAGATTCATATTGTGACAGCATATTGATTAATTGAATTTATCACTTAAGATCGGAAATGGCTATTTTGGTTAACCAAATACTAAATTTTTTGTTCTAAAGTATTGAGTATTGGTTGACTTTTATTGAAAACCAGTGTTTTTAGGCGTAATTTTATGGTCAATAGCATGAAGGCACGATTTGCATCAAATTGCCCATCCTGTGGGGAGACAATGAAAGTTGGAAAGGAGATTGTTAAAAATTCAGATGAAAAGTGGGTGCATAAACACTGTGCAGAAGATAGTCTAGACCTACCATAAATCTGAAACGATATATCATCTATTCACTAAATGATATACAATGCAACTTAATCCATTAGATATCATTTTTTGGACATTTCGAAGAAATGAGAAAGACGTTGTTAATCTCTATAATACACTTTCACCTGTAATGCAACTAGCAGTTGGTGGTGACATGCTAAATTTTGGTTACTGGGAAAATGGTTCAACAACTCCAATCGCTGCACAACAAGCATTATGTAGTAAGGTTGGTAAATTGGGAGAATTAGATTCTGCTGAAAATATGATAGATGTTGGAAGCGGAGTTGCAGGCCCAGCAAGATTCTGGTCTAATGAATACCCAGAACTTGATATCATATGTGTTAATACTAATTTCACACAATTACAAAATGCAATTTCTGCAAAAAACATTGAAAGAATAAATCAACATAATTCCACATCAGCAAACTTTCCATTTGCATCAGATTCAATTGATCGTGTTATTGCATTGGAATCAGCACAGCATTTCAAGGATTTTGATAGTTTTATTTCTGAATCAAAAAGAGTATTAAAAAATAATGGAATTCTTGTTATCGCTATACCTGTAGCAAGGAAATTTGAAAACAGTTTGATGAAATTAGGAATATTGTCATTTACATGGTCATCTGAACATTATAGCACTGATTTTATCAAAACTAAGTTAAAAGATCATAATCTAGAAATCATGGAGATTGATTCTATTGGTGAAAAAGTCTATTCTCCACTAACCAAATTTTATACTCAAAATCGTAAGGAAATTAAGCAAAATCTTAATTCTGTTTTTCCGTCATATCTTGAAAAAATTTTATACAAATCATTGTTAAAGATGAAAGAAGTTTCTGAGAGCAAAACCATTGATTATGTTTTAATTAAATGTAGAAAAGTTAGCACTAGCATTACTGCTTAACACTAGTTTAAATATACTTATCCTATAATTTTTTTTTATGAAGATACTTTTAGTTGGAATTGCATCTGTTTTACTATTAGCAACAATGGTAACTAGTGCAGAGGCTGCAAATGTTCCTACTTGGGTAAAAAATAATGCAGGCTGGTGGGCAGATGGTCAGATTGATGATAAATCATTTGTTACAGGTATTCAATGGATGATTGAGGAAAAAATTATCAAAGTACCATCGACTACTAGAAGTTCATCTACATCAGATGAAATACCTGATTGGGTAAAGAATACAGCTGGTTGGTGGGCAACAGATGCAATAAAAGAGAATGATTTCGTTAACGCAATTCAGTGGTTAATTAAAATGGGTATAATGTCAGTTAGCTCAAGCGCTGTTGGTGATGATATGTCAGCACCATCACAGTATCAATCATCAACTCCTACACAACCAAAAGAAAGTAAATCAACTGGCGATGCATCATTAGATGAAATGTTATTACAATGTCAGGATAAACCAAACAAACGCGAAATTCGTGACTGTGAAAAAGTTATCAAAGAAGAATACAAAGTAAACCAATACAAGTCTGATGCAGATGCATTTGTAGTTGGTCCTGTAACTTTTTACTATATTCCTCAACAGGTGGAAGTAACTAGTTCAGGGCAGGCTAATCTGTTTCTTGTCATGCTCGTTGAAAACACTGGTGGAAGTGATAACACAACAATGATGTGTACTAGTCCAGCTGTCTGTAACTACAAATTATGGGATGGTAGTAAGACATGGAATAATTCTGGTAATGATTTCACATCAGGTAATGTTGTATTGAAACCAGAGCAAACTAGGTTTATTCAGATCTTCTGGGGTCCAGCAATAGGGTATGGCAGTTATGAAGACTTTGAGTATGATCCTAACAAATCATATACATTACAAGTTAGTGAACCATTTGGCAAAAAAGATATACCACTAAACTTGTTTACATAATAATCTAAAATTGACAAAAATTCTTGTAGATGAAATGGATGATGGTATGGATGAAAAGCTCATCAGCCTTGGTCATGATGCACAAAGTGTTAAAAAACTAAGAACTTTTGGGAAAAAACTTCATACAGATTATTCAATAATTAACTATGCAAAAGAAAATGACATGGTTCTTGTTACACGTGATACTGAGAGCGGCCAAGCATGTGAAGAAAATAACATTCCATGTATTTTATTGGATAACGATGAAATTTTCAAGATTGTACTAGAGAAATTGAGTAAATTCAATTAATTTCACAGTTTTCTCCTTGGTTTGAACGGATTCTTCTTGCTATAATAAATGGGGTTGCTAACAAAATAGGGATTGTTATTGCAATAAAGAGAGTTTGAATTTGTGTCACTACAACTGTCATTGCAACAGCACTTGCACTACCTATGAATATTGAAAGGAATGAACCAACGCATGTTGGACACGCAATAAACAAACCAGTTGTTGCACCAATTGTGCTTAATCCACCACTTTTCTTACTAGTGGAAATTGCTGCAATGGCAATCGATGTATTTAGTGCCACTAGATATGAAACAACAATCTGTAAAACAAGGTTTATTGGAATTATTTGCAAGCCTATATGCTCAGTTAGATATACAACTATTTTTGGCATATAGCCTGGTTCGTCGCAGCATGGTGTAATATGCATAGATGGAACAATCGCATCATAATGGTATGAAAATACAACATCAGGCTGATATACAAGAATTCCTGATGTTAACGAAAAGAATAGCCCATACAGAATGAATGTTGTAACAAATATTTTTCGTGATTTATTATTATACGTAATTTTTGCTATGGTTTCTAAAAGATTAGAATTATTTTCTGTTACCTTTCTTTTATGAAATTTATATAATCCAAGCGCAATTGCAGTGAATGCTAAAAATACAATAACATAAAATGTTATTGCAATCCGTTGCATTACTAACATCGTGTCATCTGATATTGCTATGGTTTCAAACCTTGAATAGATCAAAAAAAGAATTGCAATTGAAGTAAAACCCAAAAGGATTAGTGATTTATCCATTTGACTACCATACGTAGTCTGTTTTTTCATATTGGTTGCATACTACATGCTCATAATAATCTTATAAACTTGCTAAATTTCATATCTAATAATGAAAATTGATGAATCACTAGAGGAGGATTATGAGTCAGTTAAAATTTCAAATCTTGGATATGTTGATCCTTATGGAAATGAAGGTTTATTGATACTAAAATCTGATACTGGAAAGGAATTTCATATGCGCGCATTTTCTGGTGAGGTTTCAAGACATATTGCTAGTTTTATGGATGGTGAGCCAGAACTAGTACCAACAATTTACAAAATGTTGGAAGAAATATGTGAACACAATGAATTGGTATTAGTCAAAATTAAGGTCTATGAAAGCGGTGATGCATTAAGAGCAAATCTTTACCTTACTGGAAAAAAAGAATTGGTACTAAGAAATTATAGAGCGTCAGACGCAATAGCATTAGCAATATTTTATAAAATCCCAATACTAGTTAGAAAATCTCTGTTTAAAGATGAACGAAATCTGAACTAAGTTACTATTTCGTCCAGCCTACCTTCTTCATTAGCCTTGTTGATTTCCATTGCAATTCTTCTTCCAATACCAAATGTTGTTCCATACTGATATTTTGTATATGGGCTGGTAGTGGCAACTATAGGATTTCCTGGCACTCTTAGAGAGACATCATAAACAATCATTTCAAGGTCTTTAGTAATTACACTTTGAAGTGAAAATGGACCAATTATTCCTGGATGATATTCTTTTTTTACTGCAGTAACAAATTTGTCCCCCATAGAAATTACCTTCTCAAGTAATGACTCACGAATACTAGCAGGGGTGTGTCCAACTTCTATATTTTGTAAGTCAATATCTAATTCTAGTTGTTGTTTTGCTGGTAATGCATTAAAATCATGAATATTTGTTTGCAATCTCCTTTCAATTCCTATAAAATCAACATTTTCAGAAATCGGTGTGTAAAAGTAATTAAAATTTAGATATGTACCAATTGCCAATTCTTCTATAGACGCTTTTTCTAAATCTTTTTTTGCTATAATACCTTGTTTTATTTTCTCATCTGATTTTTTCTTGTAATCAGAATATGATGAGACAGTGAAAAATGCTCTTTCAAGAGGTCTTTTCTTTTCTTGAACTTTTACAATGCATGGTTTATTGATGTTTTTTGGATTTTTCAACACTTTTGGATATTTTATTCGTGCTTTTTCAAGTAAGTAGTATTGGTTTTTTTTATGATGTCTTTCTTCTGCTTGAAATAGTGCTCGATTTCCAAATATTGGAACTTTTAGTGAGTTTTCAATTGTTTTGTAGCCAAGATATGCAGTTAATGATCTGTGAGGAACAATTATTGTATTTGTGTCTCTAAGTAATTTTTGATTTTTTGCAGATGCCATTTCACTAAATTTTTTTACAATTTTTATTTCATCTGCAATTCTAGCAAAACGTTGGTATGGCTTTTCTCTTCCCTTCTGGCAAAAAACAGTTGTTTCTAATCCTTCATCTTTTGCACCATCCATTATTTCCAATGCTGAATGACTACCCAAAACCGCAATTCTTAGATCAGTGTAATTCCTAACCATTTTTTGCATTTCTGATCTTTTAATCACAAAATGATTTTGGCTAACTATAATATGAAGCTGAGTATTAATTTTGATGAGATTATTATGTCTGAAGAAGAATCAAATATAGAGGAAAAAATTTCACTCATCCTGGAGTTTCTTTATTCATGGGGGAAAACTGCTAGTGCAAATTATTTGCAGCATAGTATAACTAAGCTTAAGGATGAAGATTTAACGAGTCTTTTGCAGACTATGGTTAGAAGAAATTGGATTGAAAATAAAGAATATGATCTTGGAACTATAACTAGAACCAGTTATATTATTTCAGAAGAAGGTAGAAAAGTTATTGAGACTGTAGGGAAATTTAACAATTCTATTTAGTATTATTTTTAACTATCATATAGTCATTAAAACTAAAATGAATGTTGAGATGATGCTAGTTGGAATTTTTCTATTTTCAGGTATGGGTGCCGCCGCAGTAAAAATTTGGTTGAATAAACGAAAAGAGAAAAATTTACTTGATTCAGAAGAAAACCAAGATAATCATGCCTAGACTAACATGTGTATTCCTTAAAATAATCAATTGACTAATCTTTAACATGAAATTAGTTATTGGCATTACTGGTAGTACAGGTGTTATTTACGGAATCAGAATGCTTGAAGTTCTTAAAGAAATTGGTATAGAAACACATTTGGTAATGTCAGAATGGGCAGAGAAATGTATACCAATGGAAACTGATTACACTGTAGATTATGTTAAATCACTGGCAACAGAAATTTCTGATGAAAAGAATATGGCAGCAAGTGTTTCAAGTGGTACACACAAAACTGATGGGATGATTGTCATTCCATGCAGTATGAAAACATTATCAAGTATTGCAAATGGTTATGATGAAACATTAGTAGCAAGATCTGCTGGCGTAATTTTAAAAGAATCACGAAAACTCATTATAGTTGCTAGAGAGACACCACTATCTGCAATTAATTTAGAAAATATGTTAAAACTTGCAAGATTGGGCGTGGTGATAATGCCACCAGTAACAGAATTCTATACAAAACCTAACAGTATCAATGACATGGTTGATCATATAGTTGGCAAGTGCTTGGATCAATTTGATATCGAGCATAAACTTTTCCAAAGATGGGGTACTAACTGAATTAATTTCTTATGCTCAAATTAGAAAAAACTGTAAAAGCAGATAGAGAAAAAGTTTTTGATATTTTCTCAAATTATGAATTATTTGCAAAAATCATACCCGAATACTATTCATCAATTGTTCAACGATCATTACGTGGGAATGTGTCAATAGTTGCAGAGCATCTAAAATTATTAGATGAAGAATTTGTAATTATGACTAAACATATCATAACACCATATGATTCACATGAAAGTATTGTTGTTGGTGGTGATGTTAAAGGAAGCTACATCAAAGAAAATTTTACAACAAAGGAAAATGGTACATTATTACAAATTGAGGCTGAAATTAAATTGAAATCTTGTAAGAAATTAATGAGTTATGCTAAGGGAAAAAACTTTGATCGTGCATTAGATGATATGATGAATAAATTGATAGCAATTGCTGAGAGTTAAGATTGCTCTTTGTCTTTATTTTCTTTAAACTCTTTTAATTCTCTATCACCCTCGATTTTACCTTTTTCAAACTCACCTTTTGCTTTTCCAAAAGTCTTTGCTAGTTGAGGGATTTTTTTTGCTCCAAAGATAAAGACACCAACTATAACAGCAATCCATATCCATTCTGTTCCCATAGGCAATTGAAGAAATAGTGATTCAAGCATTTGTATCAAATTAACATTTTCTAGATTTAAGTCTTCATAATTTCTTTTTCTTTACGTTCAACTATCACCATACCGGCAAGATAAAGCGCCATCATTGGACCAGCAATAAACCACATTGTAACACCACTACCATCAGGAGTAACAATAGCACCAAAAATCACCAATATGACAATTGCATATCGAATATTTTTTCGCCAATATGATGCATCAATCATTCCAGATTGGCTTAGTGCATACATGATTAGTGGTAGTTGAAAAGATAATCCAAATGCTATAAGAAATTGTAAAACAAATGTAACAAAATCAATTATGTTTAAGAATGTTATAAGCTCAGCAGATTCACCATATTTGTACAGAAAATCTAGAACAAATGGAATTACAATTAGATATGCAAATACACAACCAGTAATAAAAAGCCCAATTGTTGGAATAGTGATTGATCTACTTACGTGAATTTCTCGTTCATTCAGTGCAGGCTTGAGAAAGTTTGCTAATTGACTAACTATTATTGGCATACTTGCAACAATTCCAACTAATGCTGCAATGTAAACTTGTGAAAAGAATGCTTGACCTGGTGCAGTTTGAATTAATTGAACATTCTCCGGAACAAGATTATCACGCATATAATCAGTAATTTGTGCAGCAATGTTGTCTAAAGGCTGTGGGTATGGATAGTAAACCGTTGTATCAAATACATCGATTGCTGTTGCATGAAACGTCATAATGAATATTGTAATTATTCCAACAGTAATGAAAATTTTCAATAATCTACGTCTAAGATCTTCTATATGACGATTTACTTGTGTAATCTCTTCAGACATCTAAATCATAGTTTGATAATAGTCTGTAATTATTCTTTCCAAGTTGATTTACCTGGTATAGGTAGTAGTTTTGCAGTAGGAAATCCCCATTGTTCTAATTGTTCTTGTGTTGTATTATCTAGTTCCATTGATATTATGTTATTAGTGCCAAACTCGGTTTCAATTTCCTTTGAAAGTTTTGCGATGTCTGTTGGCGAGTATAATTCAGTTGAACCATCAAGAAATATTCTCTCAGATTTTTCTATCTCATTACCACCATATCTTTTCTTCAAAAATTTTGTTACATTAGGAATTTCATTCCTATCAATATTGTTATGATAAAATACAATACCCTTCTTTGTTTCATAATCATGTGGTGTTCCATATCGGTAAAGGAATACCCCAAAGAATTTTGCATCGTCATCAGGCTGAAAAGTGCATTTAATTTCCCAATTTACTAGATTCTCCTCCTCATAATTCATTTTTTCTAAATCATCTGAATTAAGTTTCCAATATCTGAATCTTGCCAATATAGGTCTCAATTAACTACCCGTTATAAATTCAATTCTAAATACTAACTCAGTGATTTTTTTTCATGTAAACAATATAATGCAAGTTTAGATATTGTTTGTTTTTCATGTTCTTCTAGGATCTTATCATTTTTTACGTACATTTCATTAAACCAACTCAAGATATTATCAAGATCTTGCTTTGTGAACACAGCTGAACTCATTACCAACACGATATATTTCACATATTTTCAAAGGTTTGTCAATTTTTTGTTCGATCATAGTTTATTGAAATTTAATTAGGGCAGTGGATCAAGTTATTTGTGATCTAAAAATATGCCTGAATTTAATGTAACAGCAATAATTGAAAATAAACCAGGAATTAGTGACCCAGAAGGTGAAACAATACTTAATGATCTCGTTCTCAAGTCTAAAAATTCATCTGTGAAAAAAATTCGTTCTGGTAAAATTCTTAGATTTACAATAGTTGGTAGTGATATAAAATCTGTAGAGAAGAAAGTGGAAAAAATATGTGATGAATTAAGAATTTTTAATCCATTGGTGAGTAAGATCACGATATCAGCAAATAAATGCTAACTTTCTTCTCTTTCTAATTTTTTAATAGTTCCATCAACTAGTAATTTATTTCTCAAAAATCCTGCAAGATCAGTTTGTGTAATTACACCAACCAGTTTTTCATCTTCCAAGATAATTAATCTACGAATATTGTTATTAAGCATCTTTTGAATGGCATCTTCAATTGTTGTTGAGGGATCAACCCAACGAAACTTTCGCGACATTATATCTGAAATTTGCATTTCAGATGATTTTTTATCATTTGCAGCTAATCGTCTGACAAAGTCACTTTCTGACAATACTCCAATGGGCAAATTATCTTTCATAATCACCAAAAAACTAACGTCTTTTTCAGAAATTAGGCATGCTGCATCTAGTGCTGTTTTATTATATTCAATTGTAATCACGTTCTTTTCCATGATATCCTTTATCTGATCCATGCCGAAACTGAATGACACCAAAATAAAAACATGAGTTTATGTATGAATTTTATAGGCGTGAGCTTCAATTAAATTGTGAAAGTTGCGGTTGTAGTTTTCCCCGGAAGTAATTGTGATCGTGATATGTTTCATGTTTTAACTGATGTGTTTAATTTTGAAACACAGTATTTTTGGCATCAAGATAAATTACCAAATAATATTGATGCTGTAATTCTACCAGGGGGGTTTTCATACGGTGATCGATTACGGGCGGGTGTTATTGCAGCAAATAGCCCAATAATCTCCAGTGTAAAAAAACTAGCTAATTCTGGAACACCTATTCTTGGTGTATGTAATGGGTTTCAAATTCTTGTGGAATCTGAACTTTTACCAGGAGTTCTATTAAAAAATACATCACTGAATTTTATGTGTGAATGGACAAATCTGATTGTAAATAATAACAATACGCCATTTACTAACAAACTTAAAGTTGGTCAAAAAATTCCAATACCAATTGCAAATGGTGAAGGAAGATATTTTGCTGATAAGAAATTATTATCAGAATTAAAAAATAACAATCAAATTGTTTTTTCATATCAAAATCGTGTTAATGGTTCTACTGAACAAATTGCTGGTATTTGTAATAAAGATGGTAATGTTGTAGGAATGATGCCACATCCAGAACGAGCAGCAGAGGCAATTATCAATCCAGTTGATTATAAACCATCATCATTAATTTTTGAATCATTATTGAAAACACTGGGTGTTAAAAATTGAGTTTACAGGAACATGAAATTAAACACGTCAAGAAAATAATAGGGCGTAAATTAACAAAAACTGAACTAGAAATTTTAGCTGCCGAATGGTCAGAACACTGTTCCTACAAATCATCGAAGATTCATCTTAAAATGTTACCAATGACTGGCAAAAATGTTATAGTTGAGAAAGGCTATGATTCTGGCGTATTAGATGTTGGTGATGGTTATGTTGTAACTGTGCATATTGAAAGTCATAATCATCCATCTGCTGTAGAACCATTTGGAGGAGCTGGAACAGGCGTTGGCGGTGTAATTCGTGATATATTGTCAGCTGGCACTCGCCCAATTGCAATTTTTGATGGATTACGATTTGGCAATATTGAAAATGATAAGCATGCACGGTGGCTTTTCAAAAATGCAGTTTCTGGAATAGCAAATTATGGTAACTGCTTAGGAATTCCAACTATTGGTGGAGAAGTTGAGTTTGATGATTGTTACAAAAATTATGCATTGGTTGATGTCGCTGCAATAGGATTCGGTAAAAAAACTAATCTAATAAAAAATCATGCAAGTGTTGGTGATATAGTAGTTTTAATTGGTGGTTCAACTGGCCGTGATGGTATTGGTGGATCACAGTTTGCATCTGATTCATTGGAGACTGAAGATAGATCTGCCATACAAATTCCAGACCCATTTATTGAGAAATTAATTATAGAAGCAATCATTGAGGCAAGAAATGAACATTGTATTAATGCAATGAAAGATTTAGGAGGTGGTGGTTTGTCATGCGCAATTTCTGAAACAGCTGAAAGTTTAGGAATTGGAATTGAGCTAAATGTTAACGATGTGCATACTAGAGAGTCTGGTTTATTTCCTCATGAAATAATGATCTCAGAATCACAAGAAAGAATGCTAGTAATCACAAATAAGAAGAAATTACAAAAATTGAAGAAAATATGTGACAAATTTAGAATCAGGTGTTCAACTATTGGGCATGTCACAGAAAATAAAATGATGCATGTAAAAGATGGGCAAAAAACTATTGCACAACTTCCTGCAGAATTTGTTGCACGAGCACCATTACTTGATAGAATGAAATCAAAACCAAAATATTTGGATCATCTTAAACATGAAAAAAAGAAAAAGAAGATCTTAAACTATTCAGATGTGATTTTGAAATTACTTTCTAGTCCTAATATAGCAAGCAAGCATTGGGTATTCAGACAATATGATCATGAAGTTGGGATTAGAACAGTCATAAAACCTGGTTTTGATGCATCTGTTTTGAGATTGGATAATGATAAATTTCTTTCCGCAAAAATTGATGGAAATCCAAAACACTGTTACATTGATCCTCGAAATGGCGCAATAGGTTGTTTTGAGGAGGCATGTAGAAATATTGTTTGCACAGGTGCAAACCCAATAGGAATGGTTGATCATCTACAATTTGGTAATCCAGAGAATCCAGAAATATTTTGGACATTTATGGAATCAATTGAGGGATTAACTGAATTTGCAAAATTTCTTAGAATACCATGTGTTGGTGGTAAAGTAAGTTTCTATAATGAAACACCATCTGGTCCAATCAAACCAACTCCACTCATTGGTGTATTAGGTATAATGGACGAACCACTATTACCACTACCACCAACCACAGGTGATTATTTGGTTATTATCGGCGAAACAAAAAATGAACTTGGTGGTTCTGAATATTTTGAATATATACACAAGTTTATTGGTGGTAATTGCCCAATTGTTAATTTTAAAGATTCTAAAATAAACATGCTTTCTGTTTTATCATTAATAAAAAATAAATTGGTAAAATCAGTGCATGATTGTTCAAAAGGTGGTTTTTCTATAGCATTATCAGAAATTTCAATTTTTGGAAAGATTGGGTGTGATGTTAATCTGGATAAAATACCTACTAACGATGATATTGATTATGAAACACTATTATTTTCAGAGAGTCATTCTAGATATCTATTATCAGTTGATAAAAAAAATATTGAGATGCTGAAACAATATCTTACAAAGAAAAAAGTTCAATTTGGTATTTTGGGTAAATTTTCTGGCGATCAGATAAAAATGAGACATAACTCCAAATACATCTCTAAATATTCTGTTAGCATCGCCCAAAAAAAATACTTCAATGCATTAGAGGATTTGTTAAATCATGGTTAAGGAAAATTGTGGTGTTGTTGGGATTTTTAGTAGTGACGGCACCAATGTAATCCCAATGATCATTGATGCATTACGAGCGTTACAGCATAGAGGGCAAGAAGCATGGGGAGTTGCAATTCCAAATAAACCTCCATTAAAGAAATTGGGACTAGTTTCAGCAGCATCATCAGAGTTTAAGAAAATTTCGGATGAATATCAATCATCATGTGCAATAGGTCATGTTAGATATTCTACTTTAGGCAAAAGTAATCTTGAAAATGCACAGCCATTAAAGGTTAAAGATCTATGTGTTGCACATAATGGCACAATTTCAAATGTTGAAGAATTATCAAATTTAGTTGGAGGATGTACTTTTACACCGCAAAATGTTAGTGATACATTAGTAGCTGCACAACGACTTGTGTCATTAATTTCTGAGAAAGGTAAAATTGGTAGTGCATTATCAGTTTTAAAAAATGAAATGATAGGTTCATACTGCTTCACATTTTTATCAGATGATAGATCTGTTTATGCGGCAAGAGATCCTCTTGGATTTCGACCAATGGTTTTGGGTTTTAAAGAAGATACAAACACTCACATCGTTGCATCTGAATCATCTGCTCTATCTGCAATAGGAGCAAATCTCATTCGTGATGTCTCACCAGGCGAGCTTATCAAATTTAGTGATGCCGGCGTTGAATCAGAAATGTTTTCTAATGATAAGAAACGTGCGCATTGTTCTTTTGAGTTTACATATTTTGCACAACCATCAAGTAAAATGGAAGGTCATAACATCTATGTTGCAAGAAAACGTATAGGAAAATTATTAGCAAAGAAATTTCAAATAGATGATGCAGATTTAGTAATACCTGTACCAGATTCTGCAAGACCTGCTGCATTGGGTGTTGCACAGGGTCTTGGTGTAGAATTTGATGAAGGATTGCTTAAGGATAGATATAGTAAAAAAGGTCCATTGCGAAGTTTTATTGAGCCACATCAAAGTGATCGTGTTGAAATTAATCGATGGATAATTCCTATTCGTGAAGTTATTGAAGGTAAACACGTTGTTGTTGTTGATGATAGTTTAGTACGTGGAACTAGTTCAAGAGCAATAATTAAGGCATTACGACGGGCCGGTGCAAAAAAAATTAGTATGTTGATTACATTCCCTCCAATCAAGTTTCCATGTTATGCAGGAATAGATTTTCCATCACAGGATGAGTTAGCAACATTTGCTGATAACAAAACACTCACTCATGAAGAAATTGTTGAAAAGGTACGATCTGATATTGGTGCTGATTTTCTTGGTTATAATGATGAGAAAACATTAGCGGAAGCAATTGGAATTCCACTTGATTCTATGTGTTTTACTTGTGCAAGTGGAAACTATGAACCACTTGGAATAAAACCAGAATTTAAAACACGTGAAGAGATGAAGGGTGATTAAATTAGAAATTGCTTACGTTCTTGTCCAATGTAAAATTGCACATGAAATGGAAGTACTAAAAGCATTACTTGAAATTGATATTGTTAAAGAAGCAAAAGGAACATTTGGATATTATGACATACTTGTAAAAATTCAAGCTGAAACACATGATATTATAACAGAAACAATAACAAAGAAAATTCGTTCAATACCAAATGTCACAACCACTACAACACTTTCAATAGTTCCAGAACAAGATTAATTTCTTAATTATCAGGTTTTCATATATGATTTATGAATAATTTGCCAATTATTGGTGGTTCTATTGCAGCCGTGGTTGCAGGAATTCTTGTTGCAGTTTTTACTTTATTTCCAACCAGTACTATATCTGGTGAATATGGAATTATGGTTGACCCGACAAAAGAAAAACAAACTCTCTTTATTATGGCTCGAGTTGCAATTGAAAATACGGGAACATTACCATTAACAAATGTTGAAGTGAATTATGGTGATGGTGATATAGATTATCTTGGAACTCTAAAACCTGGTCAATATGTAATTTTATCACCTCCTCAGGGAAACTCCTTGCAATATGTCGTTGTAAAAGCTGATGGTGATGTTTATGTTACTAAAGCATATCGTGAACCAATTGCAATGCCAGGAATGATGGGTTCATAAGTCTAATTATTGGAGACTATGTAATGAAATTTCTAACATCTGGTAAAGTTAAGGATGTTTTTGATCTTGATGATGGGAATATTTTATTCAAATTTAGTAACCGTGTTTCAGCATATGATGTAAAATTTAAGGATGAAATTCCTAAGAAGGGTGAAGTACTTTGTAAATTTGCTGAGTTTTGGTTTGATAGATTAGATGTAAGGAATCACTTTGTGGAAAGAAAGTCAGACACTGAGATCATTGTAAAAAAGATGAACATGTTACCAATTGAGTGTATAGTACGTGGGTATTTTTACGGCAGTATGGTTTCACGTTGGAAATCTGGTCAAATTTCATTTGGTGATAATGTAGAAAAAGAATTAGCATCAAAACTTCCTAAACCAATTTTTGATCCAACAACAAAATCCACACACGACATTCCTATCAATAAAGATGAGGCAATTTCACAGAATCTAGTAACAAACGATGAATTTGATTGGCTATCATCTAAATCAATTGAAATTTATCAAAGCATGGCAACAATTGCAGATAAATCTGGTTTTATACTTGCAGATTTAAAATTAGAATTTGGGAAGTTAGATGATGAAATAACTCTTGGTGATTCAATTGGACCTGATGAATATAGATTATGGCCAAAAGATCAATATGAAGTTGGCAAAACTCAAGTAGCATACGATAAACAACTTTTACGTGACTGGCTTACTGAGAATGGGTACCAAAAACAATTTGATGAATCTCGTGCAAAAGGTCAAGAAATAACATCTCCAATAATTCCCGATGGTTTAATTTCAAAAATGACAGAGAGGTATGTTTCTGCATATGAACGCACTACTGGTAAATCACTTTAACTCGATTTATTTTTCCTATTTTTCTTTCATCTCCCTCTATTTCCCGTTAAAATGCCATATTTCTAGAATTTTCAGAATTTCCTTACTTATACTATAATTATAGTAGTACTATGATTAAAATAATAATGCTAGGAAATTAATGCTAATGGTAAATAAACCTAAACATAATTCAATTTTAGAGAGGAATTTATGCGTATGATATGCCAGTATTAATGGAAAAGGAGATCTTCATAAACAGGATTATAGCAGCAAACTATGAACATCTTAGTGCTATTCAGGACCCAATTCGTGGGAAAATCTTACAGCTACTTTATAAAAAACAGTTAAACGCTGATCAAATTACTCGCAAACTGAAAAAATCAGGCTATAAAAAAGCAATTACAACTATTAGGCATCATATTGATATTCTGAAAGATTCTGGACTCATTGAAATCGTGAAAATTGAAGAATTACATGGTGGAATAACAAAATATTATAGTTCATCGATTAAATTCCTAGATTTTACAATATCAGATGATTTTGAGAAAAATTATTCAAAAACCATTGAAAAAACATCATTAAAGCTTACTAAGATTGTAAATTCAATTTCAAAGAATTTCCCAAAAACTAGGAAAGTGAATCAAATCAATCATAATCATTATGTCACTATTGAAATTCTTAACAGAGCGATTACGAATGTGTTAGAAAAAAAATAATTATTTTATTTCTATAATTAATTTACCAGTAATTGTTGGATTTTGTAGTTTTTTTACAATATCTCTTGGTATATCATCAGATGCTTTATCACAATTTATTGCAAGTGTTCTAGAGCACGTAAATGCACTTTTTCTTAAAACAATATCTTTTGCGTGTTTTAGTGTTAATTTTTCTGATCCTTTTCCACGAATTGAAAATTTCTCATTTCCAACTTTGATAGTAAAAATAATACTAGAATCTGGATTTTTAGCCATACTTTTGAATTTTTCTGGCAGGTCTTTACAAGACAATTCTGAATTTACACCAATTATACAATCACCATTAACTGTCAAGTCAGAATCTTTTGTGATTTCAATTGTTTTCTGATGTAGGGAAAGTATATTTTCATGACCTTTAAACGGAATCTCTATTCTCATATCTATATTGTATAATACTGAAATAAATATCAGATTTTTATTATTATTTTATGAATGACATAGTAGAAAAGCTGTTTTTGGATGAAAATTTAGTTTTTATTGCCACAATAAATCCTGATGGCTCACCCCAATTAACACCAGTATGGGGTGATTTTGATAATGGTTATGTACAAATCAATACAGCTGAGGGTAGAATAAAGCACAAAAATGTACTAAAAGATCCTCGAGTTGCAGTTTCTGTTGTCGATAAAGATGATCCATTAAAAATGACTACAATCAGAGGTAAAGTGATAGAAATTTTGCCTGATTATGATTATAATCATGCTGATAAACTGGCAAAAAAGTACATGAATCTTGAAAAATACCCATTCAAGAGGCCAGGTGAAAAACGAATAACATTTCTGATAAAGCCTGAAAAAATATTTGTACTGCCTGAAATCCCAATGAATCATGACTAGAGCTTTCTTATATTTCTAAATTCGAATTTAGAAATATATTAAAACTTACGCATGAAGTTACGCACAGGTTAAATCAAATTCATACGTAGTAATATGGTGAAACCAGGTGACAATGAGATATTTTCAAAAGATAAACCAAGGAAAATACCAAAGTTTTGGATTCCATTGTTGATTGGTATATCTATTGGATGGATAATTTTTCTTTTTTATGGATAATTGTCCATAAAACTAGCGGGTTTAGCTTTCACGACTAACAAAGAATAATGTGTGATCTTTATCTGTGTGATCTGGGTGGTTTGGCCTTTGGCTTACATATCTACGAACAAGTGTTAAACCCCCCATGTTTTTGGGCATTTTTGAAAAAATGATAACACTCGTAAATAGAGCTTATAGTGTTGGGGGTTTAGCTTCTACACGTATTCTTCAAAAACGTCCTAAAATGTTTTCATGATAAATCTAGCTGTTTTATCACTTAATTCTGCAATTTCTTGCATTGTTTTCATTAAAAATGGTTGGTTTAGTTGCTCTTTTTTATCTAAAACAATGTAAACACCAACCTTTTTCTTTCCATCTTCATAAAAAAATTTGTGAATTGCCTTAATTGAATAACAGAAATCTGCTACCCTTTGTTCAAAATTTGCTTTTTCTTCATCTGTTAGTTTTAGATATCTAACCATATGATTATTTTTTAGATAAACCTTAATCCCAACAACTAGAACGTTTGACTGCTGTTTTGGCTCAAATATTTCAAGTGGGTTTCCAAATGCATCACCATTTTTTATGATTATTTTGAAATTATCATCATCAGTTTTAATTTCATCAAACTTGTAGTTTTCATGGATAAGCCACCTTTCAACATTGTCTCGTAGTGTGGTCAAATATTTACACCATTATCAAGAATAGGTTCAAACCCAGCTAAAAATACATTAATCACAATTCCAATTCCAGTTAAAATTAATCCCAGGTAAAGACAGTTCTTTGCTTTTTTTGGATCATCTCGTCGTATCGCAAAATATGCAATTATACCACCAATCAAACTAAAGAGAATTGGCACAATATACCACCAATTACTTCTAGATTTTTCTGGATACATGAAATTATTGCATAACGCTTTTTATTTATTCTTTAATTTCTTCTGTGATTGAGTAATTTCAATTTCTACTGTTTCTAGTGGTTCTTCTACTTGACTTCTTTTTATTGAAAACATTTTTGGTTTTTCAAAATCAACAGTACAATCTGGGCATGCATAAACTAACACCCTAAACTCATTTGGTGCCTTTGGATTTGATAAACGTGGATAATATACTAATCTTGAACCACAATCAACACAATATCTGTTAGTACGCTTGGTTCTGACCAATGTAGACCTCCTGCATTCTTACTAATCTGCGATCAGATATTAGATCTATCTTGTCTAAATCGATCAACTATTAGGTTCTAGGAATTAATGTTTCTAAATTCGAATTTAGAAATAAAACCAATAATAAGAAGAAAGGCGCCGCCCATCAGACTTGAACTGATGACCAATCGATTAACAGTCGAACGCTCTACCACGCTGAGCTAGGGCGGCATTAACTTAAAACATGGAAAAACCGATTTAATCCTTCCTACTTGACTAATTTAGTTAAATTTAGCAAAAAATTCTCGTATATCGTCCTTTTGTGACTCAACAATTTCAAAAATTTCATTATGTTCTTCAGGGACCGGTTCTCTTTTATGGAATATTTGAAATGCACTTAGTGCTGAACCAATCATTTCACCAACAAAAAAACCACACAAAAAATCACCAATATTTTCACATTGCCAAACTTCACTGACTTTTGGAGATGTACCAGATTTTTGATACAGTGCAAGTGTATCACTAATTAATTTTTCAGTCTGTTTTTTAAATTCAGGATCTAAAGGCAATTTATTACAAATTTTTGTTTGAAATTATTTTTCTATGCCCTTGGTTTTTTCATATTTGTATATTCCATCAAGAAAAACACGATGATCTTTATTTTTAACCTTAGAATTTTGTTCAATATCAGCTGCAGTTTGAGTAACATCAGTTAAAACATGTCCAGTAATTATTACATCATCCCCTTTTGGAGAAACTTTAGTTCCGCCAAAGATACGAGATTTTCTAGGTGCACGTTCACCCTGAAAATTTTCAATTAATATTATTTTATCCTGAACTTTTACAGTTATTGGGAAATGTGAAAAAACAATTTTCATTTTAATTGTATATCCATCAATAACACCCTCACAAAGATTTCTTATAATTGATCTTGCTGTGTTTAGAATTGCATGATCTTTATTTCTTTTTCCAATGGCATTAAGAATAATTTTATTATCCACAATTTCAATTTTTACAGGAATTTTCTTAAAATTTTTATGTGCTTTACCTAATGGTCCTTCCACACTAAGCATATTGGATTTTAATCCAACTTTAACACTATCTGGTATTATAACTTCCGTTGTTAATTTTCCAACAAGCTCAGTAGACATATCCTATCAGTAATCCTCCTATTCCTTTGTTTAATGCATCGTGATGAGACATAACACCCTCATTTGTTGTTACAAGTAACATTCCTCTTGAGTATGATGGTAAATATTGTTGCTCCCAACTGGCATATTCATTTTTCTTAACTTTGAATCTTGGTGATATACTGCCACATTTTGAAATTTTTGCAAGTAATTTCACTTTGAATTTTCCACCTCTTTTATCATCAAAATATTCAAAATCTTCAATGTATCCATCTTTTTTCAATGTACTAAGCACCTCACCACTTAACTTTGATGTTGGCATGATAATACATTCACTCTTTCTTCTAGATTCAGTATTATCTATAGTTGTAAAGACATTTGCTAAAACATTAATTGCTGGCATTTTTTCACCCTAACTTTCTGAATCCCAACGAGACTGCGACTTCTCTAAAACATCTTCTACATAAAAGTAAATTATATTTTTGTATTAATGATGTGTAACATCCACATCGTTTACACCATCTTGAACCAGGGCCGAACTTCTTTTCTTTTCTTGGTGTAAAACCAGTTCCACGGTCACCATATGATCTATCTTTTACCATTTATGAAACACTAACTCCAAATTCTTTTGTTACAAAATCCTTTGCTTCATCAGGTGTTATTTTATGATGTTTTCCAATTGTTGCTTTATGCTGACGTCTAACATTTATGTTGAATCCAGGTCTAGATAATCTCACCGCTATATCTAATGCAAGAATTCCTATTTTAGGATCGTATTTTACACCCTCAATATCTATATGTTCTTTAATTGAAAAAGAAAAATTACCAGTACTATCAAATGATCTTGAGCTAATTTTATGATCTTTAGATATTAATAATTTTTTCAATAATTCATTGGCTCTTGTTCCACGAACTGTTACCGCAACACCAATTGGTTCACCTTTTCTGACACCCCAGTCTCTTAGTGCTTTGTTTGCATTTCTTAGATTAGGTTTTTTATCTATGATTTGTTCTAAACCTTTTCTTGCTGTTTCTAGTGGTTCACCTGATTTACCAACACCCATATTCAAAACGACCTTTTCCAAGGAAATTTTTCTCATAGTGTTTTCTGTTTGTTGAGACAATTTATCACCTAATTTGCATAACAGGTTTATCTTTTCCTACTGCTATCACTAAACGAATTGGAATTTCTATTAATTTATCATCTATAGTAGTAACTATTCTCTTTGTGAGAACAAATGTGCCTTCTTTAATTTCTTTGATCTCGCCAGTTTTTCCAGCATTGATACCACGTGTTATCAAGATTTTTGTATTTTTTTCTAATTTTATTACTTCTAAAATTTTCTGTTCAGGTATCTGTAATACACATGAATCATTAACATCAACAAGTTCATCTGAAATTAATGTTCGACCATCATGGAATTTAATCTGTGTTTTACCACCTTTAATTGACGTTTTTCCTGTAACTTTAACTATTTTTTTTATTTTTTTCATCTGTATTGATTTTAATTGGTGTCAATATAGTACCATCCTTTGGAACTAATCTATAGGAGTCTGAAATTCCATCTAGTTCAACAACATCCATTAATCCAATACCATGATGAAGTGATTTTCTTTTAACACCGTCAATAGTAACTTTACCAGCATAAATTACTGATTTTGCTTCTCTTAATGTTGAAACAATTTTCATCTTATCTCGTAGTAATACTGCAGTTGGTATAGAGTAATTCTTTTTATGTGTACCAGGTTTCACTGTCACGACAAAACGTTTTTCTTTTCTTGCAATACCCCAAAACAATGGAGCCATCTGTCGTTTCAGTTTTTTACTACCAGCTATTTTGACCATTATTTTTTAACATCCTTTTCTTTTTTTGTTTTTGATAAACTTTTAGTTTTAGATTCTTTTGTTTTTTCATTAATTTCTCTTTCTTCAGCTTCTTTTTGCTTTATTTTTTTTAGTGAATCTTTTGAGTTTCCCTGTAGTTTATTCATACGCCATTTATCATCATCATTTAATCCTGTTATTATAACATTTGTTGCATGGATTGGTACATCAACTTTCTCACCTTTTGTTTTTTCTCTTTTAACACCATCAACATTAATAGAGTTTTTTTGTGTTAGAATTTTTGTTACTTTTCCTGCTGTACCATAAAATTCACCACGTAAAATTTTAACAGTATCACCTTTGACAATCCTTGCACTTCTTTTTCCAAATTTCTTTCTAAGTTCACTTGATAATGACGCTGCTGTTTGTACACTTCTAACTTTACTAGTTGCATAGTAAATTTGCTTATTTCGCATTTTTGTCGGTTTCAATTATACCACCATTGATGCCAAGTTTGCTACTCTTGGCCATTTTTCACTTGCTTCTTCCGCAACAGGTCCTTTGATATCAGTTCCCTTCACTTCTCCTTCGGGTGTAATTAGAACTGCTGCATTATCCTCGAATTGTACTCTAACTCCGTTTAATCTTCTAATTGGATATTTTTGTCTAATCACCACTGCACCAAAAATTTGCTTTCTAAGTTCAGCCGGACCCTTTTTTACGACAACATTACAAAAATCACCAACAGATGCAGCTGGAAGTCGAGAAACTCTAGTTTTGTGTTTATGTACCATAACAATCTCTAAAATCTTTGCACCAGTATTATCAGCACAAGTTATTTGTGCACCAACAGGTAGGCATTTTGTTACATATGGTCTAAATTCTACAACACCCTTTGATGCTTTAGAACGTGCACCACCCATTATTTTTTAACCTCTATAACTACAAATGAAACCGATTTTGATAACGGTCTACATTCGGCAGCAACAACAAGATTACCTTCTTGAACATCAATATTTGTTGGTACATGTGCATGTATCTTACTCTTACCTCTTCCATATCTCTTGAATTTTGAAAAGTAAATTGGCGCTGGTCTTTCTATAACAACCGTGTTCTTTGCTTTTGATTTTATGACTATACCTTCAAAAGTTTTTCCTCTAATTGATAATGTGCCATTAAATGGATTCTTTTTATCATTCACATCTGGAGTCTTCTTTGGAAAAGAAACTGGTATGCCAATATTTTTTGTCATATTTTAATCTCCAATCTATCATGTGGTCTTTTTATCAGTAAATTACCATTGATAACTACTTGATCATTATTTGCAAAAAATTTCCAAACATTACAGTCTTTTGGTATTTGTTTTAAACCAAATTTTGTTTTTAACAGAAACATGTTTCTTGTTTCATTCATAACTATCCCTCTTTCTCCGATAATTTGCTTGTTTGTTGACTCGATGATCTCTGCCGTTAGCCCAATAAATTCATGTGTAATATTATTTGTTAATTCAATCATTGTTTTTTACCTCATTTAGTCTTGTTAATAGTCTTGCAACATTTTTTCTTAGTGGTTTAAGTTTTCCACTTTCTTTACGTAATGTGCCTTTACTTGACTCAACGCGTAATTTCATAAGCTCAGTTCTAGTTTGCTCTATTCTGTCACGCAAATCTTTTTCATTCATTCCTCTAATGCCTTTCATCCTAATCTTAACAGCCATTATTTCAAATTCGCCTCTTCTTCTTCCATACTATCTACTTTTGATATTTTCTCTGCATCAATTTTAATTTGTTCAGATTCAGTTGGTGCAACATCTTTATCATTATCAGTTTTATCAGTTATAGCAATATCTTCTTTGTGATCTTTGTTTTTATATTCAAATTCTGGAATGATTTTTTCCTTTAGTGCAATTCTAATTCTAATTCCAATTAACCCCATAGCAGTTTCTACATGTGCAATATCCTGTGATACAACTTGATCAGCAAAATTACCAGCTCTTGGTAATATACCAGCTGAGTGTTTTTCAAATGCAGAACGATCACCTCTAAGTTTTCCTGATATTGTTATTTGTACACCCAACGCACCATTTTCCATTATTTGTTGCATGGTCCACATTGTTGCACGTCTAAATGCAGTACCTCTTTGAATATATGCGGCCATCCTATTACACATAACAATCGGTGATAGCTCTGGCTTCTTTAACTCTTCAACTGAAATTTGTGGATTCTTAAAACCAAATCCCTCTTCAAGTTTTTTAGTTAGTTCTTGAATACCAGAACCTTTACGACCAATTACTATTCCTGGTTTGGTAACAAAAAGTACAACCTTTGTACCAGTTGGAACTTTAGAAATATTAACAGAAGCATAGCCTGCATCCTTAATTTTCTCTTTTAAATAATCATTAAGTAACATGTTGTTATAATTATCATTTATGACATTTTTTATTGCTGACATAATTAAATCTCCTGTGCCACCACTTCTACATGAGTTAACACATCATTTTTTGGTGTTGATCTTCCCATTGCACGTGGAATAATTCTTTTTATGACTACACCTTTGTGAACAGTCGTGTTAATAATTTTGAGTCTATCAAGATCCATTCCCTTGTATTCAGCATTCGATTCTAGGTTATCTAGTAATTTCATAATCTCGGTTGCTGTTTTTTGAGGATATCTTCCAGACATTACTCCAGGATCAGATTTATGACCAACTTGATTTTTGTATCTACGAAATGGAACACTACTTTCTTGTGTAATCACTCTTTGTAGATAATCTCTTGCTTTTTCAATTGATAGACCTTTTATCGCAACAGCAACTTCTCTTGCATGTTTGTGGGAAATTTTTTTCTCTCTTAGTGCAGCTTTAACATGTTTTGTTGAATCAAAGTTTTGAAATGAAAATTTGTATCGTGCCATTATAATCACTTTAGTGGTACGTATAGACTAGATCTTGAGGCGCCTACACCTGGTGCACCATGACTAACACGTTTATTTGTAATTACATATTCGCCCAGATAATGACTAATCATTTCAGGAACTATTGTAATTGGTGTAAATTCTTTACCTGAGAAAACATTAACTGTAGCACCAACCATGTATGGCAGAATTATTAAGTCTCTTTTATGGGTCCTAATTGCGTTTTTTGCCTTCCCATCTTTTGATTCTTTAATTTCATTACTCAATTCTCTCTTTTCATCATTAATTCCACGTTTTAATGATCTTCTTTGCCTTGCTGTAAACAAGTTTAACAATTGATCGTTAGGAAGCTTTTGAAGTTCCTCTAATTCTTTGCCTCTATAATTGAATTTTTTAACCAAGTATCATTTCACCATTATTATATAATTCACGAATTATGTCCCAATTTATAACATACCTATCTTTGTTGCTAAATCTCTTGCTTTTTCTACACTTTCAAATTGTACAAATGCCTTTTTACCATAAACTGTTCGTGCTGTGTTAATATTTATTGAATTTTCATTATAAAGTGCTTTTACTGCATTTTTTATCATCATCTTAGTCGCATCTCTTTTGACTATAAAGCAAATTTTCTGTTCATTTTCAACCTGAGCGAATGTCTTTTCTGTAACATATGGTCTTATGATTATTTTTATGGCTTCTTCAGAATTCATTTCATTGCCACCATTAATTCTAGATGTGAAGATTTGATTTTGCTGATTTCATCAATAGCTTTTTTTGAGTAAACAGTTAGCCTTACTGGTTTAGATCCAGGTGCTAAGTCTAAAATACTAAGATCTTTTACTGAACGTGCATCTACACCAGGAATTGAACTGCACGCATTTTCTGTTTTACTTGAATCTGATACAACAAATAAAACACTTTTTCCAACTTTACTTTTTCTTCCTCTTAATGCTACTTTTCCTGAACGAGGCTTTCTTTTTTCGAGTCTTTTAATATCATTAATCAGATTTAATGACTTGATAATTTTTTCCATCTCTGATGTCTTTGAAATGTTTTCAATTTCATCGGAAACAATAATTGGTAATTCTTTTATGTTTTCTATGGAATGACCATTAGACTTTACAATCTCCTTTGATGCTGTAGCAGCAATAGCAGAACATAATGCTAACTTATTCTCCTTTTTATTCAATTTTTTATAAATCACTTTTTTTACATTTGGTGGGAATGCTTGTCTTCCACCACGTGTTGATGCAACTTCACCAGCTTGACCTTGTCTACCACCACCACCACCACCTTTCATTCTTGCAATTCTTGATATACCTCTACCAGTTGGTGGGTCATTAGAATCAGCAACAACATCTTGACCAGCAGTTGGATGACGACCTTGCTTTTGAAATTTATGTGAATTTAGACTAACAAATGCATTATGAATTAATTTATATCTAACTTGTGTATCAAAAACACTTGGTAGTTCAATAGGATTATCATTTTTCCCATCTATTGTTAACGCAGTAACTTTCATCTTATATTACAACCTCTAAAATATTTGGTTTCAAAATTTTCTTTGGCTCATTTCTTATTTGTTTTCTCAATTTTATTAATCGTCTATAAGTTCCTGGTACAGATCCTTTTACAATAATAAAATCACCATTCACATTACCAAAATGTTTGAATCCACCAGTTGGGTTAATTACAAATTCATTTTTTTCAGTATTACTCATTACCATTATTCGTTTATCATATTCAACTCTTTGATGAAAACCACGTTGACCAGCTCTTGGCACTGTATACATAACGTATTGTGGTGAGATTGGACCTAATGAACCAACTTCTCTAACACTCTTTCTTGATTTATGTTGTTTTCTTTTTACACCCCAACGAGTAACTGGTCCTTCCCAACCTTTTCCTTTTGTAATTGCAGCCACATCTACAGTAACTCCATTTTCAAAAACTTGTTCTATCTTTACTTCTTTACCTAGAAGTTCTTTCACAAACAAGAATTGCTTTTGTATGTCACCACCACTGACTGACACTTCAAAGATATATGGTTTCTTTTGTTCAAGACCAGCAAGATTTGGTGTAACAGAAACAATTGCAAAAATTTCTTTAATATGTTTTAGTGATTTTTCAGCCTGAGCAATGGCTTCTTCATTTGGTTTAATATTAAATGCCCTTTCAATATTTTTTGGCGTATCATTTGCGTAAATATCAAAGTATGCATGTTTTCCGTTTGCATCTTTTGAATATCCTCTAACACCGATTATTAGTATTGGAGGAGTAACAATCACTGTGCCAAGGGAAACTAGTTGTTTTCCTGCATTTGGAGTTTTATCTCTGTCATCAACACTAACAAGTTGAACACATCCAGCCTTGAATCCTGCATGACCAAGTAGTTTTGGCTCATCGCTTGTAATTTTTGGCCATGTCCTAATTCTAGCTTCCATGCTTTTTGCTCTACCACGTGGAAGGTATGCAATGCTACCACGTCTTGGCTGACTTTGTCTTCTATGTCCCATGATAAATCAAAAAGGTCGTTAACCATTTTATAAATGCAGATAATTCAAAAGCTACTTTTTTGATGTTTGTTATTATTTTAACATATTTTCTAATATTGAAAAAATTGAAAATGATCCAATGATAATTCCAGCACCACCAAGTAAAATAGCTAAAATCAGGAAATTTTTCTTTTTATTCATGATTTTTTGTAGTATTTTTAACATTAATTATGTTATATCATTTGAGTTTATTATTCCTAAAACACCTAATAATGCCTCTTCCAATCTCACTGTTTCTGTGCCTTGATTTGGAAAAAAATTGATTAGTTTTGAATTTTGTATTTCATGAATCTTTTTTCCTAATATGTCGTGTAAACCTTTGTCTGTTGTCCCAAATACTATCAAGATTGGTTCTTTCGAATCTTTGATTTTTTCAGACAGTGGTTTATTCCAAAATTTTGCATTTTTACTTGTTAAAATCTTTAATCCATCCCAATTTGATAAAACTGATGAAAGATTACCACTTTGTTTTACATTATAACTCCAAAAATCATTGATTTGGTCTTTTGTGATCTCTTTTATTGAAAAATCTGGTTTAACCTGATTAATTTTTATAATTATTCTTTTACCAACATCATCTTTTCCATTATATGGTATTAATTTTTTTATTCCAAGATCAACAAATTTTTTTCCTTTTGTTCTAATGATTAACCCCTCTCTAATTGTACCAGGTTTAAATAATTTATAATCGGACGTTCCAGTTTGGTTTGGTATTTTTAATGGTGGAAGTATACCAGTAAATTTTAGCATGTTTGAATATGGAAATTTTTGTCTTCTAAAATACTGTGGAGTTTCTAAAAATCTTAGAATCGTAGTTAGGAGTGTTGCATCATGTTCATTTTCCTTTCCATCGCGATAAATGACTATTTCATTTATTTTAAATATACTACATGCTCTTGCAATTAATCCAATTTTTCTTGTTTTATTCTCTAATGTTTTCTCATCTTTTAGTGATGAGTCTGGAATTGCAACTGATATCGTCATATTAAATATAAAAATATATTACTTGGATTCTTTTGGATATTTCGTTTTTGCAGATTCTGTGAACTGTTTAATTTTTTCTTTGTTTAATACTTCAAATATTTTTTTGTCTGTTGTTATTTGTGCAATTTTAACACTTTCATCATCATCAATATCACTTTCACGATTAATTGCTGCTACAGCTAATGTAGATGCCTCATCTAATGACATATCACTCTTGTATGATTTTTCTAGGAAATCTTGTATTACATCAGAATTCGCACCAATAGATATTGCATTGTATGGGATGTATGTTCCACTTGGGTCTGTAAGGAATAGGTGTGGTTTATTTTCAGTAATTCCGCCAATAATTAGTGCAACACCAAATGGTCTTACTCCAGCATACTGTGTATATTGTTGGGCTTGATCAGCTAAATGTTTTGCTACAGTTTCAACTTCAACTGGCTCATCATATACTAATCTATTACTTTGTGAGAAAAATCTTGCGTTATCGGCCTGTGATCTTGCATCTGGAATATACCCAGCCGCAACGATTCCAACATGAGTATCAATCTGAAATATCTTTTGTGCAGACTTTGAAATTTGAAGCTTTTTAGATTTCTCTTCAGCAGCAAGAATTATACCATTTTTTGTTTTTATGCCTAAAGCAAGTGAACCTCTACGAACAGTTTCAATAGCATATTCTACCTGATATAGCCTACCATCTGGAGAAAATACTGTAATTGCTCTATCATATCCTTGCTGTGATGGCATCATGATAGTTATCCCTGCTTTAGGCTTAATTTAAAATTACTTCATTATGATCCATAGGCATGGGATTTAAAGAAAAAGCAGTAGTAATACCATTAGTTATCATATCAGCGGCTGTATTTGGATTTGCATTAATGAATACATTTTGTAATAACTCATTATTTCGTTTTATTGGATGTTAAGAAATTATCAGATTTTCCTATATTGTGAAATCTAATTTATCCTGTAAATTATCTAACATGATTATAGTAATCAATTATTGACTTCAAAAATCACTGTGGAACCATTATCAACATTTTCTTCACAAGAAATCAGTGATCTAAAGAAATATTTCAAAGAAATGCCTGCATCTGAAATAATATCTGGTCTTAAATTTGCTAGAAATAGATGGCAAGCTAAGGATGCTGGAGTTTTGAAAGTTGGAAGAAAAAGTATATTACAAAAAGAAGTTCATTCTGTTACTTCAGATCAAGCAAGGTGGAGACTAAAGAATTGGAAAATGATGATCGCAAATTATAGGAGAAGAGGTTATAGTTATCCAACAATTTCACGAATTAAAAAAATTCTGGTAGAATTAAGCGAGAAATCTAAATAAGAATTTTTTTTCGATCTGCTTGCGTTGAGTTTTCTGTTAATATGCTTTCAGCTGCTGATGTATGTTGATGTATACTTGATGGTGGTTCTGGCATAACAGTTCTTGCTTGTCCATCAACAATAGATTGAGCATGTTCTAGTATTGATGCTGCATCAGAACCTATTGACGTTGTTTGTGTAGATGCTAAATCACTAGACACTGATGTTTGTGACATCATTTCTTCTAATATACTAGAAACATCTTGCATAGATGAAGTAGCAGATGGCATGATATTGTTAATTGTTGGAATAATTCCTTTCATTAATGCCATGCATGGACTGAGTGTTACTACAACATCACCAAGATCAGACACTGTGTTTAATCTTAATTCTACTTGTTGCATTGAAATCTTTGCATTACTTATCATATTTTGAATTTTTCGTATTTCTGCTAATTCATTTGCGTACATTTTAGCATGAGAATTGTTATTTGATTTTTGTGCAGCAACTATTCTTTCAAATATTGCGGTATTTTTTGATTTTAATTGTGTTTCAAGATTATCAAGTTTTGTTATTTGACTTTCTAATTGTTTTTGTGCTACATCAATTTTATGTTTAAGTGGAAAATCAGGTTTAATTGAACCAACTACTTTCTGTGGCATTATAGTAGATTTCTTTATTTGATTCCATTTGTCACTAAGTTTACCCATTGAAATGTTTCTGTAAATCTACATTTTATCAACAGACTAAAAAAAAATGATCTAATTAGATCAAATTTTGTTACGTACATACAAAATTCATTCGTAATTAGCCAAATGTGAATGTAAAAATTTCAAATCCTGAGCCATTTATCTTGATAATTAGTTCATGTGGCTCAGTATCATCAGAGTTTATGATATTGTATAATCTTGGTTCAGAAACGAAAATTTTACTTTCTGTAGTTAAGTCAGAACCAGTCATATATTTAGGGATTGAATTACCATCGACAAATATTTCTAATTCTGAATTATTTGATGCAACAATGTTTACCTGTTTTGCATTATATTTTAGCGAAATTACACCGTTCTCTGATATTAGGTTCATACTATCTTTTGCATTTTTCCATTTACCATCTAAATAAAAATAATTCTGTCTTGTTTCTTCTGGGATTTTATAATTAACTATCATCTCTGGATTGAATCCATTTTCATTTCCTATTTGGCTTCTTCCACTTGCAAATTTGTAACCAAAATAAAGTTCTGGGGTTCTAAACGTGGAGTGCTCAAATTCATTTAATTCTGTTAATTTTAAAGAACTACTTGTAGTACCAAGTGATTCTGATCGCTCCACCAGTAATTTTTGAATGATTTGTTCTGTCTCTTTGTATGAGCCCTCACCTATGTGATCATATCTGATATAACCATCATGATCAGCTATATACTTTCTTGGCCAGTATCTATTTTCAAACGCATTCCAAATATCTTTTTCATTATCCAAAATAACAGGATAATTAATATCAAATTTTTCTACAGCGTATAATACATTATCTTTATTTTTTTCAAATTCAAATTCAGGTGTATGTATTCCAATAATTACTAATCCTTTATCGCTATATTTTTCATCCCAGTCTACAATATATGGTAATGTTCTAATACAATTAATGCAACTGTATGTCCATATATCATATAACACAACCTTTCCCTCTATGATATCTTCAAGTTCATTCTTTTCTATGTTAATGTATTCTGTTCCACCAAATAATTTTGGTGCTTTATTCAATTGTGATTTGTTATAGATTTCTATGGTACTAGTTGTATTAGATGCTAGATCTATGTTATTGTAATAAATTGATATTGTAATTATACCAATTGTAATTATTATTACACATGCAATCGCGGTTTTAATCTCAGTTTTCATTTCACATGTCAAGGATTAAGTTGTTTAAAAGTGGAAAACTTGCTATAATCGCTAACTGATTAGTAAATACTAAAAGGCCTAAAATGATAATAAACGAGCCTAAAATTATTGTATAATATCTCAAATGCTTACTAATTCTTCTAACAAAATTATTAGCTTGTGTAATGAATATACCCATAACGATGAATGGGATACCAATTCCAATTGAATATGCAAGAAGTAGATTGAATGCCGCTCCTGGTGTTATAGAAGCTAAAGTTAGTATTGAACCTAGAATAGGACCTACGCATGGCGTCCATCCTGCCGCAAACGCAAGACCAAAAATAAAAGATAATGGAAAACTTGTACCTGTGCGTGATGGAAAAATCTTCTTTTCAAAATTTAATTTACGAATTTTTGAACTGGATACCATAAATATGCCAAATGATATTATAATTATTCCACCAATTTGATTAAAACTTGAAATTAACTCATTTGCAGATGAAGTGTATACTGAATTAATTGCAACACCTAATGCGGAAAAAACTATTGAAAATCCAAGAACAAAGAATATTGTATTTAAAATCACATTAGTCTTGTTTATTGAAACCGTTCGTGTTCTTTCTGACCGTGTTAAATCAGAGATTGTGGTTCCAGAAATATATGCTAAGAACGCTGGAATCATAGGTAGTATACATGGAGCAAAAAATGATCCAATACCAGCTAAAACCGCAACAAAAATTGTAATCTCAGACATCTGTTAATTTTATGATTATACTAATTTATTACTAAATGATGCTATTACTTTTTAACTGAGAATATTTTTTAAAAAACATGAACAAGCGATTTATTGCAGTTGGAATTTTATTAGGAATTGCTGTAGGATTTGCTGTTGTTATGGGCTCACCAATGTTTGGCGGTTATGATATAGCGCGTTAATCATATAACATTAAATTTTTTTAGTGATTTTTCTAATATTGTAAGACAAGAAAGGATTTGTTTCTTTTCAAGTTTAGCAGTAAGTGACATTCTAATTCTTGCTTGGTCTTTTGGAACTGTTGGGTATCTAATTGCTTGAGCAAATATACCATTTTTAAATAAATAATTTGAAAAGCTTACTGCATCTTTTTCTTTACCAACAATGATTGGTATGATATGACTTTTTGATTTTATATCCAAACCAATTTCATGTAATCCATCATGAAAAGTCTTAATATTTTTCAAAAGTTTTTTTCTATTTTTCTCTCTATCTGATTCAAATCGTTGTATTGTGATATCAACTATTGGGGCTGGTAGCGCTGATGTATAAATGAAAGATTTAGCCTTGTTTACAGTTAATTCAATAATATTTTTCTGTCCAGCAATATATCCACCAAAACTTCCTAGACCCTTACTAAGACTACTAACATACACATCAATTTTTTTTGAAACACCAAAATGATTTGGTGTGCCTTTTCCATCACTGCCAAAAACAAAATCACCATGTGCATCATCAAGAATTAGTATTGCATCATTTGATTCTGCAATTTTTGCAATATTTTTTAAATCAGCAAAATCACCATCCATACTAAAAACACCTTCAGTTATAATGAATTTACGACCATTTTTTTTCCTTAATTTACTTTCTAAATCTGATAGGTCATTATGTTTGTAAACAATAGTTTTACCATTTGACATCATACATGCATCAATGATACTTGCGTGATTTAGCTTATCACTAAGTACAATATCATTTTTTTGAATAAGTGTAGTAATCACTCCAATATTTGCCATATATCCAGTTGGAAAAATAAGTGATTCATGCTGTGATTTATGTTTTGCAAGTTCTTTTTCTAGTACTTGAAATGATTCATCATTACCAGAGACTAATCTTGAGCTTGATTGAAAATTTTTAGACGATTTTTGTGATGACAATCCCAAGTAATCATTTGATGAAAAATTCAGCAGTGATTTTTTATTAATAATTATATGTGAATTCTTAATTTTTGAATTTTTTAATTGCCTATAGAGATTTTGCTCTTTTATTGATTCTAATTTAGAATTAACAAAATCAAGTTTATGCTTCAAGATTTATCTCATTAATCATCTTTTTGTCCTTTTCAACTGGATTTCCACCCATTGTTAAATATCCAGCACTAATGATACCATTTGCACCACTAAGAAGAAGTTTTTGTCCATCATCATCAAGATTTAATTCACGACCACCTGAAATTTTAATTATTGAATTTGGTAAAAGGAATCTTATTGTAGCAAATACTCTGATAATTTCTTGAAGTTCTAGTTTACTTTGAAGTTCCAGTGGGGTTCCTGGCATTGGGACAAGCATGTTTACTGTTACTTCTTCTGGTTCAAGATCAGCAATTTCTAAAATTAATTCTTCACGCTGTTTTCTAGTTTCGCCAATACCAATAATTCCACCAGTACAAAGCTCTAGACCAGCATTTCTAGCAATGTGTAATGTGTTTAATCTATCATCGTATGTATGGGTTGTACAAATTTCTGTGAATTTACTACGTGAAGCTTCTAGATTGTGATTGTATCTTTTTACACCTAATTCCTTCAGTTTTTTTGCTTGTTGATGTGTTAAAAATCCTAAACTACATTCAATAGAGATGCTAACAGATTTATTAATCTCGGAAATTATCTTACAAACTTTGTCAAAATCTAATTTTGATGGTTCTCTCCATGCTGCAACTAAACAAAATGATTCAGCGCCATCATTTTTCGCCTTTTTTGCTTGTTTAACAATTTCAGCTGGTTCTGGAAGCTGATAATCGTCTATTTTTGTATTAAAAAACGCAGACTGTGAGCAGAATGAGCAATCCTCACTACAATAATTTTTTTTAATATTCGTTAATTCCTCAACATCAACTTTAGAACCATGAAAATGTCTGGTTATAGAATTAGCAGCAGATGTTAATTCATCTAAGAATGATTTTTCAATGTTAAACAGTTCTCTAGCGTCGTTTTTAGAAATTTTTTTACCAATAATTATATTATTTTGGCACTCTGAAATTAATTTCTTATAATCATGCATGTTTTTTTCTGAATTTTATATCTAATTAAGCGTTAACCACTGAATTGTTTGAAGTTAACCATTAATTATAGTAATAAACTGTTTGAATATTGAAAAAAAATAGTCAACTTTGGCATCCGAACACACAGATGTCAGAATGGTCAGATTTTACTACAATTGTACGTGGTAAAGGAATGTGGCTGATTGATGATCACGGTACAAAATACTTGGATGGTGTTGCAAGTATGTGGTGTAATGTTTGGGGTCACTCAAGGAAGGAATTAGTCAACGCAATAATCAAACAGACAAAAAAGTTGCAGCATTCTCCGTTGTTCAATTTTACAAATGAATCATCTGAGATTCTATCAAAGAAATTAATAGATATTTGTCCTGGAATGAGTTCAGTTTTTTTTACAGATAATGGTTCAACTGCGATGGAGGTTTCAATTAAAATTGCATTACAGTATTGGAAGAATATTGGATTAGAAAATAAAACAAAAATTGCAACATTAAAAAATGGATACCACGGTGATACATTCGGTGCAATGTCAGTAGGATATGTACCAGAATTTTTCTCAAAATTTAAATCAAAACTGTTTCAGACAATTCAATTTGAGGCACCAAATCCGTATCATTCACCAAAAAACTTGTCAATAAAAGAATTTGAGGATAAATGTATAGAAAATATAGAAAATAGATTTTCATCTGATGATTCTATTGCGGCATTTGTTATGGAAAGTGGTGCACAAGTTGCAGGTGGTGTTATAATTTATCCACCAAATTTTCAAAAAAGAATCAATTCCTTATGTAAAAAACACAATGTGTTATTTGTATTAGATGAAATTGCAACAGGTTTTGGCCGTCTTGGTTCAATGATTGAATATGAAAAACAAAATTGTAAACCAGACATTGTTTCATATGGAAAAATGTTAACTGGTGGTTATCTTACATTAGCCGCAACATTAACTACAAAAAATATATCAAATTCATTCTTAGGCAGTTTTAATGAAATGAAACATTTGTTTCATGGTCATACATATACAGGCAACCCAATCTCAACTTCATTAGCATTAAAAAATCTCCAATTATATGAAGAGAAAAAATTAATTAAAAAAATACAAAAAACATCAAGAGTTTTTATTAATAGGAAAAAGGAGCTATCTAATTTAGATCTAGTTGGTGATGTACGATACAAGGGCATGTTAATGGGTATTGAATTAGTTTCTGATAAAAATAAAAAAACACCAATACAAACTAAAAAATCAATTAATAATGTTATTTTTGAAGAAGGAAAAAAACATAATGTGTTTTTTAGAACACTTGGGAATATAATCATGTTAGTCCCTCCACTAGCAATATCCGAAAAGGAATTAAATTTTTTAATTGATGGAACAATAAAAACAATCAAAGGGATATCGAAGAAAATAATATGAAATCATTATTTATTGCTGGAACAGATACTGATGTTGGAAAAACATGTGTTACCGCCGCATTGATTACAATGATCAAAAAATTGGAAAAGAATGTTGGTTTTATGAAACCATTTGCTACAGGTCATAAACAAAATAGTGAATTCAAATCTAGTGATGTAGAATCATTAGCTTCTATATCACAAATCAATGATCCTGAAGAATTATTGAATCCATATTTTTTCTCAATTCCTGCATCGCCTTTTACCGCCGCAAAAAAATTAAATATTGACATCAAACTTTCGGTGATTCATTCTGCATACAGAAAGCTTCTTTCTATGCATGATTGTATGATAGTTGAAGGAATTGGCGGTGTTATGACACCAATAAAGAGTGATTATACAGTATGTAATTTGATCAAAGAACTTAACTTAGGTACAATAATTGTTTGTGATTCAAAGATTGGTACTGTTAATCATACATTAATGACATGTAAAATGTGTGAATTATATAAAATACCAATAATTGGAATAATCATTAATTCAGTTACAAAAAATGGGTATGATCTAATTGAATTAAAAAATAATCTTGAAGAATTAACTGGTTTACCAGTTTTGGGTTCAATCCAACATATGGACAATTTTCAACTTCAAAAATTCATTGAGATTTTTTCTCAAAATATAGAATTAGAAAAATTTCTTTAATTATTCAGCAAATCTATATCTTCGCTCGCCACGACTTTCAGGTTTTGTACCAATATCAACCAAGATGAATTCTTTTTGAGCATTGAGAAGCGGTTGATCAGGAGTTAATTTATTCTCATGAATCTGTTCATATTCATCAAGTGAGAGTTTCTTTCTTTGACCTAATTCTACCTCAATATTCATATCTTTTACTGCTTCCTTGTATTCTGGCATAATTACACCACTGAATACCATTGCACTACTACCACTACCGTATGATGCAAATCCAAACCTTTTTCCTTCTAAATCAACGCCTTTTTGGAATTCAAATTCCAACGTACTTCTAAAACCAAGATATAGTGATGCTGTGTATAAGTTTCCAATCATCCTTGATGCTAGCAATGAACTTGCAACTTTTGATTCATAAACATCTTGATACTCTTCAGTTTTTGCAAATCTTTTTGTAAACTCCGCATCTTTTTGCATAAATTCTGTATCTGCTAATACCGATTCAATTGTTCCGCGGGGATCTTTTGGAACAGGTTCATCCATTCCAACACTTTGTATAATTTTTGTCCATCTTGGTGTTTTTCTCCATTCATGTCTAACTAAGTATGCTAATGCTTTCTTTCCCATATTACTATAAGGAAGATGCATGTTTATGTAATCGATATAATCTAGGATAGTTTCACCATCTTTTGGTTTAATTAAATTAGTTGCAACTGCTTTTCTTTCATAATCAACTAATGCATTTTTTACCTGAATCAAATAAAGCATATTAGAATATTGACCATGAACAATTGGTGTTTCTTTTCCAAATGGTCTATAGAAATCATATTCATTTTTTATTGATGTAGATGTAACTTTAGGATCAAACTCTAATAATCTTGGTGAATCATTAAGAAGCATTGCAACAGCACCAGCACCTTGTGTAACCTCACCACTAGAACCTAAATCATACTTTGCAATATCTGATACAACAACTAGTGCGTGTTTTCCTTCTGATTCACCAGCTCTAATCCAATTTGAATTATCATATAATGCATATGAACCACTAACACATGCAAATTTACATTCAATTCCACCACAGTGTTGAAAGGAACCAGAACCATAAACTTGCTCTAGCATTCCAATTACATACGAATTCATCGCCTTGGATTCATCAAGTGCTGATTCGGTTGCAACATAAAGACGACCAATGTCTTCTGGTGATAACTTATTTTTTTGCATTACTTGTAAACATGCATTTGCAGCTAAACATGCAGGATCTTGATTAGCATCAACGATCGCCATTTGTTCGATACCAAGTCCACGTTGTAATTTTGCAGCATCAATACCTCTAGCATTAGCAAAATCTTCTGCGTCAACATATAATCTTGGAACATAAAGTGATAGATCATCTATTCCTACTGCCATCAGCCACACATTCCAATTTGATAATATAAGGTTTTAACAGTGAATTATACACCAAAGTTGCTAATTTTCTTTACCTAGTGAACGATAATTCATTCATCGTCGATCTGATCAAATATTTTTTGGAAAACATCAAATGGTTGTGCTCCAGAAATTTTTACGACATTATTATTTTTATCAATTATAAAAAACGCTGGTGTTCCAGTTAATCCTAAACTTTCAGCATCATAACTACTAGAATTTATTTTTTCTATGTATCTATTTTCATTCATACATTCAGTCATTCGTTTCATATCTAAATCTAATTCATTTGAGAATTTCCATAAGTTTTCTGGTGATGCCCAACCATTATTTTCTCCTGCCCAATTATTAAATAGAATATCATGAAAATCCCAAAACTTACCTTGTTCACCTGCACAATGAGCTGATAGTGCAGCAGCTTTAGAATCAGGCCCAATAATTATAAAATCTTTAAACAGCATTCTAACTTTTCCAGTTTTAACATATTTTTCTACTAATTCATGTTCTGTATTATGAAAGTGTTGGTTACAAAAATAACATTGATAATCACCAAACTCTACTAATGTAATTGATGCATTTTCTTGACCCATAAATGGTGATGCATTATCAAAAAAAACATCTGCTGTTTGTTTTGCCTCAAATTTTTCTTCAGTCAAAACATTTGAATTTATTTCTAAATTACCATTGAATATAATTAGTATGATTAGAATAGTTGCAATTGTAATTCCACTACCAATACCTAGTGATGGACCATGAATGAACATAGTTTTTTCATAGTTTTAGCTGTTATAGCGGTTTGCCTAATCTAAATAAAGAGGATTTAGATTAAGTTAATTGTGAAAAAAGTATTTGTTAATGGATATGGTTCCATTGGAAGTCGTATATCTAAATTCATTAACGATGATCCAGAGATTGAATTAATCGGAGTAGGAAAATATTCACCTGATGATAAAGTTAATGACGCAATAACTAATGGCATGTCAGTATACGTTCCTAATTCTAAACTTGATAATTTTAGTGCGTTTAAAATTTCAGGATCAATTGAATCTGCATTAGATGATTGTGATTTAGTAATTGATGCATCGCCTGAAGGTAATGGCTATAAAAATAAAAAAAATCTTTATGAGCCTAAAAATATAATGGCAGTCTATCAAGGAGGGGAATCAGTCATTGGTGAGAAATCTGTGTCTGATTTATTGTTTAATTCTAGGGTAAATTACGATTCTGCATTAGATAAAACACACGTAATGCAGGGTAGTTGTAATGTTACAGGAATGGGAAAAATTCTAGAACCATTACGCAAAGCATACAGTTCTAAATTATTGAGATTTGATGTTACATTAGTAAGACGTTGGGCTGATCTTGAACAAACAGATAAAGAATTAGTTGACACAATTGAAATGACACAAAGCCCTCATCATGGTGAAGATGTTAAATCGTACTTTGGAAAAGATTCACCACTATTTGTCCGTGCAATTAAAGTTCCTACACGACAAATGCATCTTCATATAATGGATATTCGTTTCACTGATACAGCACCAAGTACTAATGAAATTCATACTTTATTTAAGAATGAAAATGGAATAGCTGTATTACAAACTGCAAAAGGCACTAAAGATGTAAGAGACTTTGCAAATACTATGAAATTTAGTTTCAAAGATACAAACATGATTCACATTCATGCGAATATGAGTAAATCAATTAATGATACATTACAAATAATGTACTCAGATGATCAAACTGGCATAGTAATTCCAGAAAATCATATACTTATGCAAGCTATGTTATTTAAGAAATCATATAACGACGCATTTAACCACACTAAAAATTTATTTCACATGGATGAAAAGAAACAGGCATTAGAAGAACATTTTTCATCTTAATATTATATTATTTTTTCAATTCTTATTTTTTCTGCCTTATTTTTAGAAACTTTTTCTACAATAATTCGTAGTGAGTTTAATTCAAGTTTGTCACCTTTTTTCGGTATATCATGCAGTTTATCATGCAATAACCCATTAAGTGTTGAATAGTCATCAGCATATGAAATATTTGTCTTGAAAATTTCATTAATTATATCAATCTCAATTTCTCCGTCAGTAATTATTGAATTTTGACCATCATTTTTGAATACTTCTTGTTTTGTATCTGTCTCATCTCTAATTTCACCTACAATTTCTTCTAAAAGATCTTCTAACGTGACACATCCTTCTACTCCACCAAACTCATCAACAACAATTGCCATATGGGTTTGTCTTCCTTGCATTTCTTTAAGAAGATCACTAACCATTTTTTCTTGTGAAACAAAAATAGGTTTTCTAGAAATTTCTTCTAGTGTGCATGTTTTTTTCTTATCATCTTCTAGTACTTTTAGTACATCTCTGACATGTATGATTCCAATAATTTCATCTTTATTATCACCATGAATTGGTATTCTAGAAAACCCACTTTGATTAATTTGTGGGAGTGCTTCAAACAATATTGTTTTCGATTTGAGAGTAAACATTTTGGTTCTTGGTGTCATTACAGATCGTATGATGATATCATCAAAATTCAATGCACCATGAACAAGTTCACTTTCCTGTTTTTCAATAGCTTTATCCTTTAATCCCTGTTTTACAACCTCTTTAATCTCATCTTCCGTTAATCCTGGTGGTATCTCATTACTACCTGTAAGTTTAATCATTCCTTTTGTGATTATTTCAAAAATCCATATGATTGGAAAGAATGCATAGCTAAATACTAAAAGAATTCTACTATGTCTCACTGCAATCTTTACTGCATTTGCATTACAGTATGTTTTTGGGGTGATTTCACTAAAAATCAGAATTAGAAATGTCATAATTCCTATTGCAATTGCTAAACCCTCATCCCCAAATAATTTCAATGCAATATTCGTTGCTAATGCAGTTGCAGCAATACTGGCTAAATTATTTCCTAAATTAACACTAGACATCATTCGGCTTGGATTAGATTTTAGTTTATGAAGTGACTTGGCGCCTTTGACATTGTCTTTTAGCATTTGCTCAATTTTTGAAGGTCTAATACTAACTAATGCAACTTCTAAACCACTAAAATATCCAGACAGGCCTATCAGTGCAACTAAGGCAGCAATCTCATATTCTAATTGCATATACTACCACACTCTACAAATTTTAAAACACTGTACATTAACCTAGAAAACACCACATTTCTTGATAATACGGAATTTTAATTCGATCTTTTAAGGGTTCACATTTTCACGCTAGTAAATTAGACGTGGATTTTATTTTTTTGGAGGTCTAGCAAAAATATTTGATGCGTCATTATGATATTCAATTGGAAGTAATGGTTCTTTTTGCCTTCCTGTTAGTATACCAA